>JAQGOX010000329.1 GCA_028293365.1 Verrucomicrobiales bacterium
AAAAATGTGTCCACTTCAGCCGGAGTCGGTGGGAGACCAATCAAATCGAATGTGGCACGGCGGATGAGCGTTCGTTTATCGGCAGGCAGGGCAGGGGACAACCCTTGAGTTTTGAGCTTCGCCCGAATGTATTTGTCGATATCCGTTTTTGACCATTGATCGTTCTCAACAATGGGAGGGGTCGATTTTCGCAAGGGTTGCCAGGCCCAGTGTTCGGACTTCCGTTTGTGCAGATCGAATGTGGAAACCGCTGCTTTGGCTGTGCTAGCTGCGCCAGCGGGCCAGGGAGCACCCATTTTTACCCAATCGGTCAGAGCCTTGATTTGCTCGTCGGGTAATTTGCCTTTGGGCGGCATTTGCAAATCGACATTTGAGTAGGAAATCGCCTCAATCAATCGGCTTTTTTCGGGACTGCCAGGAGAGAGCGCCGAGCCATCGTCGCCGCCTTTAATCATGCCCTCCCGGCTGTCGAGCAAGAGCCCGCCTTTGAGCTTTTCGGATTGCGCGCTATGGCATTTAAAACAGCGTTCTACCAATACAGGGCGAACCTGCTTTTCAAAAAAATCAGTGGCGGCCTCGTCGGCGGCGACCTCCATGCATCCGATCAGCGTCATCAGGCAGGCGGCGAGGGAACCGAATCTTTTTAAATATGGGAACGCAAACAGCATGGGTACTTAAACTGCACTGATCTTACGCACTGGAACGACAGTTGGCAATTTGTCTCTCCCTTGAGTGTACTGCAATTGGTCTTGGGTTTTGTCAGTTGTTTGTGGTCTGTTGTCCGTTGGACGGATGCCGGATTTTGGGGCAATTGCTGACGGAAACTACGGGATTTTGGAATAAAATCGGGAAGAGGACGGACATGATTTCAGACGGTTGCGCGGGTAATCGTTTCATCTTCACCGACTTCGCTCTCAAGGTCAAAAATCTCAGCAATTTTTCGAACTCCCATCGAAGCTTGAATCCCGGCGACCCGTCGCGAACCCAAACCATCCAGAAAGGTTCGCGCTCCGCCTGGCGGGCTGTCGCGGAAATCGCGATACATCTCCTCGGTCATCCATTCGGGGCGGTCCAAATACCATTGCAATCGTGGTTTGTTGTTGTAGCGGTAGATAACCTGAACGAGCGGTTTGTAGAAACGGCCAAACTCCTCGAAATAGCGGCGATTCAACCATCGTAGATATTTTTCCCAGTTGTAGCCGTTGGCCCGGTAAGTCAGCCGAATCATTAAATTTAAGTCCATGTCAAAAAACGGCGAGGGCAGGCGGCTTGGTACTCCCTGAATCGGCCAGTATTCCTGGAAGAAGGGAATCAGTTGGAATTTGCGGAGCAGGCGAAATCGCTGATAATCTTCACTCAAGCTGGTGTCAAAGCCATATATGCAAACGACCGTAACGCAGTCCTTGCCAAATGCCTTGAGCAGGGAGCGGCGTTCTTCGAAATGATGGTTGGTGCGCGCGTAATTCAGACTGAAATAGATCATCGGATTCGCAAAGCGCGCGCTTTGATAGTCAATTTGCCGCAAGAGAGCCGCTTTTTCCTCGGTTAGATAGGCAATGTCCAGGGTTTGGCTGAAATTGACGGCGTACTTGCGCTGGATCATCTCTTTAAGCAGCGCTTCGACACCGGTGAAAGCGAGAAGATTGTCGTCCAATAGCATGACATTCCGCTGTTTCGGCGGCACAAAGTCATCGAAGGAATAGGCCAGTCGCTTGAGACGCCCCTCTTTGGCGGGAACCACGCAGAACGAGCAGCGTTTGTTGCACCCGCGGGTGAGGAAGCCGAGCGCGAAAAGCGAGTGGTTGTAGAGGCTGTAATCAGGAAAAAGACCGTCGAGGTCCGGAGGCAACCGTTTCTCGAGCGAGAAACCGCTGCCTCCGACTTCCAAACGATCCCCGTACCTATCCCGGAGCGCCTGGATTCGTGCCCTTGACCTCGTGGTGAAGAAGACGCTGCTCGCCAGGTGAAGCTCCCCCTCGATCAGCGAGCGCGCTTTGTTGCGACGTAGATCATCCAAATGGACCTCCCAGCCGCGCTTCCGGTAGTGCGTGCTGAGTTTCATGAGAGCCAGATTGGGTATCTGGCTGTCGACATCATGGAGTACGACGCGATTCATCCAGATTAGCTAAATCATCTCGTCAGCCTGTGAGTGTGTATGTCGAAGTATGGAAGCGCCTGCCTCCAATCGCTTCAAAACAGTTTTGCTGCCCACGCGATTGTGATGGTACGGCATGCGCATACCGGCACCGGAAAAACCTAGTGGCGACCACCCCGGCAAAAAGGAACAAATAATTTTCTGGTACATATCGCCCCGCGCTCCGCGACTCGGCCTGCCCTACGCGTTGATCCCAACCATAGCGCGAAGGCCGGGTTGACCGCATATCAGCATGTATAGTTCGTTTTCTGTTTGGCAACGACAATCATCTTCCGAGGGCGGTCCACTGGCAACCAGGAGGCGCGCGCCTTTGGTCCTTTGAGATAGTACAGATAACTGCTCCAGGCAAAGCTTTCCAGCGGCGCGGATGGGATTACGATGCACGTAATCGCAGACGGTCTGGAAGGAGCCGTTGCCGCTGCCGTCGACCATGAGAGCTTTATAACGCCCGGACAGGCGCGGTCGTAGTCGATGTCTGAGCTGTTCGTTTTGATCTGGCCGAAGAGACCATCATCGCGGGATGCGAGGGCCATGACCCAGCCGTAGGCTTTTTCATTC
>JAQGOX010000923.1 GCA_028293365.1 Verrucomicrobiales bacterium
CCAGAAAAGAGACAAGCCAAAGGGTTAAACAGAGTCGAAAGTGATTTTGTTCCCGGCTTCGAATTTCTACTGCCTGAGTGGAGGTAAATAACAATGTTCGCTGAAAAACCCTGCAGTTGCGATCCCACCCGGAGAGCGAGCATTCACAGGAGTATTGAGATCTATGATAGCGAAATCTGGAAGTTTGGACACCTGGCGAGCGTTATTGAGATAGTCGTATTCGCGGTAGGTGAAGCCACTGTTCAGCACAATATAGTGTTTTGGGTTCAGCGGATTTGGGTAAATCAAAACCGGAGCAAAGTGATCGGCTCCGTAATTCTTTTCTCCAACAGCAATGCCGGCGCTGGTCCATTTGATCGGTAGCTTGTCCGCAATACGCGCCAGGATTTTGTTGCTTTGCGGGTCGCCCCAAAGCACCAAATTGCTGTCCATTTTTGCGATTTGTGCGTCGGTCAGGTCAGAGTCTGCCATCACGCGTGCTTCACCGCGGAATTGTTTGCGCCAATGTTCGATTGCGTGCTTTTGTTCAGAGGCCACCCACGAGCCGACCTTCGAATTTAATGGCGTGCCAGTGGGGGTGATCATGACGAAGCTTGCCATAAAGGCATCGTCGATTGGGCCTTGAAGACCATGGATTTTTTCCAGCTTGTTCGAACCATCCGTAACGTTTTTGGAAACTTCCCAGGCGCTGCCAACTTTTCGAAAGTGCATTGTCCAGGAGCGATCGGATTGTGCAGGGAATCCAGTCAATTTCGTGCCGTCGATGCTGAGGATAGGATCGGTCGTGATATCAAACGGGCAGCGGCCAGGCGGCATTGAGAGCGTTAAGGCACTGACGTTTTTCGTTTCAACTTTGATTTCGGCAGGACCGACGATTTCGGCGTTGACGCGGGCCCGTTCCCAATGTTGTTCGAGTCCGTCGATTGTTACCCAGCGCATCTGGTTGTAGCGAAGGGTCCAGGTAGAGAATTTGATTTTCCGCGGCAGTGGGTCGCGACCGGCTTCAGCAATCGAATCAATGCGACGAGCTACCTCCTCTTTTGCTTTAGGCTCGTAGGCGTGGGCTGTTTTGGGCCCAATAATATGTGTTAGCTGAATCCCCTCTTCGGCCAATGCTTTTGCCATCATGTCGGCAGCTTGTTTTTGGCTATCGATTTCACCGCTGTAGGCGACTGTGGGACAATTGAACAGATTCACTGCATAGTCGGTGGAATCATACATGTGCCAGAGCTTCTGCTCGTACCAGGGGGGATTCACGGCTTCTTTCTGAAACACTTTTAGAAAATCGGCGGTCTCCGCGAAGCCTGCACCGGGGGCTGCGCCAGCCCACATTCCCGCGTAATGAACCGCAAATTGCCAACAGGCGGCGCCTCCCATCGAAAAACCGCGTACGATGATTCGGTTTTCATCGATCAGATAATTCTTTTCGACATTTTCAAGCGCTTCGAGCAGATCGATTTCGCCCGCGAATTTGTTCGCATTGCAATAGCGGCCGTAGAGGTGAAGGACGATCGCGGTTCCGGGAGTGAAATCGCCTCGTGAACGCTCGCGATCGGCGAGAAAGTTGATCTCACTCAGATTTTCACCACGCCCGTGGAACCAGGTATCCAATCGATAGCTAGAGCCCCCGCTGGACGGATACGTATTTGGGATCACCAAGCCGTATGGTTGAACGGAGTCA
Organism: Verrucomicrobiales bacterium; assembly: GCA_028293365.1. GTDB lineage: Bacteria > Verrucomicrobiota > Verrucomicrobiia > Limisphaerales > SXQI01 > JAQGOX01. Next base: position 1,682 of record JAQGOX010000923.1, read on the forward strand.
TCTATTTTGGAGCGGTAGCCACGAACGACCAGACCGCTTTGGGTGGTCCAGGGTGTTTTGCCGTCGCGGAGCGATTGAGCGCGATCCATGCCCTCCTTGAGCAACGTTTTTGCTTTCGTGACTTCGTTTGTGGCAAAGAATTCGTTGTAGGTTAGAGCGTAGCGGACGGCGTTATGAAAAATCTGGACGTCTGGAAGCAATGCTTCGAGGACCGGTTTTTTAACCAGAGCGGATTTTAGGTCAGCGATTTCTTTCCCTAACGCGTCCACTCCAGACTGAAGTTCTGTACGGTCCGCATCGTTCAGTGAAATGCCGGGAGGCGGAACGGGGCGGACATTTTCCGCGAGATTATCTTTAGATCCGTCTGCAATTGCAAACTGAAGATAACAAGCCAGCCCGAGACAGGGAAGAAAGTTTTTCATAGAGTAATGGAAGGAATGGACGTCGAACATGTCATGGTGCTTCAGAACTTTTATCTACAAACACTCTGAGAAACAAGCGATGCCAAAAAACTTCGTCCGATTTTTGCGGTTGGCTCGTACGGCAGTGGCCGCCAAGGACGCCATCAAGCGTAATCGCCTGAAATGAATTTCAGAGGACTAAAAGCCTGCAAAACGAACCAAATCGGCAGCGGAATGCGCACCCTGGATTCGATTTTTCTCCGCGCCGTTGGAAAAAAGAATAAAGGTCGGGATCGAATTGATGCCATAGCGCTGCGCGATATCGGGCAATGTTTCCGTATTCACCTTCGCGGTGATCAGTTTGCCCTCAGTCATCTGAGCCGCCCTGGCAACTTCGGGTGCGACCATCTTGCAAGGCCCGCACCAGGCGGCCCAAAAATCGACCAGAACGGGCAGCGTAGAACTCGAAGTGAGCGCTTGAAATGCCTGGCTATCGGTCGCTTCAATGGGTTCGCCCGGCGGCGTTATGGGGGTTTGACACTTGCCGCAGCGTGATTCGCGGCCGAGTTGCCCATAGTGCAACCGGTTTTTTTGGCCGCAGGAAGGACAAGTCACAACAATCCCTTTAATATCCAACTGAGCGTTGCTCATAACTGACCGGCAGTATATCACGTTCTGGCTTCAACGCCGAGGCCGGAACATTTTTGAATCGTATGCCTAACTTTGATGAAAGCATCGCCAGCGACCTGGAAGCCCTGCGCGCATCTGGGTTATGGCGGGAACTTCGGACGGTCGATTCTCCCCAAGGCCGGGAAATCTCAATCGGCGGTGAGCATTTTTTGAATTTTTCATCCAATGACTATCTTGGCCTGGCGAATTCCGAGGGATTGAAAGAAGCATCGGTTAAGGCACTTCAAGACTTCGGGTCGGGGTCTGGAGCTTCGCGCCTGATTTGCGGATCGCTCAAACCACATTCGGATTTGGAACAAAGGCTGGCTGAATTCAAAGGCACAGAAGCAGCCCTATCATATTCCAGCGGTTTTTTAGCCTCTTTTGGGTCAATTCAAGCCTTAGTTGGGCCAAATGACATCTCCGTTATCGATAAACTTGTCCATGCATCGATTGTGGATGGAGTGAGACTTTCTGGCGCAAAAATGAGGATCTTCAAGCACAACGATCTTAATTCATTGTCTGAAATTCTGTGGTGGGCGGATCGGCAACCTAAGGGCCGCGTGCTGATAATTACCGAGAGCATTTTTTCTATGGATGGCGACCGTGCGCCGTTGCGGGAGATCGTCGAACTGAAGGAAAAGCATGGGGCTTGGTTGATGGTGGATGAAGCTCATGGAACAGGTCTATATGGGCAGCATCGTCGAGGCGTGATTGAGGAACTGGGATTGAGCGAGCGCGTTGAGGTGCAAATGGGAACGCTCGGTAAGGCGATCGGGGCCGCCGGAGGGTATATCTGTGGCAGTCGAAACCTGATTGATTATCTAATTAACAAGGCGCGTAGTTTTATCTTCTCGACCGCCCCGGTGCCGGCCTCTGCGGCTGCGGCGTGTGCCGGAATCGATATGGTGCGATCAAAGGATGGGGAGCGCCGTTGTGGACGATTATGGCTACGGGTCCGTCAATTGCAGGAGGAAATGACCGGAATCAGTCAAACAACCCAATCGCTTAGCGCGATCAATCCAATCATTATTGGATCGGAGCAGATGGCGGTGGATGCCTCGGCGCTACTCCGTCAAAACCATTGTTTTGTCCCGGCGATTCGCTATCCCACAGTGGCGCGCGGGACGGCGCGTTTACGACTGACCCTGAGCGCAGATCACACGAAAAACGATGTGCAGCTCGTGGCGGGAGAGCTTCGGGAACTCCGGCGGCTCGTGGGATCCTTTAAGCCGACTATTGAAAAATGAGTGTCGTCACCTCCACTACTACAAAGGGCGTTGATTATGCAGAATTGGATCGCCGGTTCGTCTGGCATCCGTTTACGCAGATGAAGGATTGGATCGCGGGGGAGCCGATTGTGATTTCTTCGGGAGATGGGGTGATCTTGAGGGATACTCAAGGAAAGGAATATCTAGACGGGAATTCTTCCATTTGGACGAATCTGCATGGGCATAACCATCCCGAGATAAACGAGGCGATTAGGGCACAGCTTGGGAAAATTGCTCATTCGTCGGCACTGGGACTTGCGAACGAACCGGCATCAATTCTGGGGGCAAAATTGGTGGAGCTGGCAGGCGATTCGGATCGATTGCAGAAAGTTTTCTACTCCGATGACGGATCTACGGCAATGGAAGTAGCGATCAAGCTGGCGTACGAATTTGCCCGACGAATCAAATCGCAGCGAACGCCCCGGTTTTTATCTTTGGAGGGCGCCTATCACGGAGACACCGTGGGGGCCGTAAGTGTCGGACACGTCGAGCTTTTCCACAAAGCCTATCAGGGACTGCTTTTTGCAACCGATAAGGTTATGGCGCCCTATTGTTACCGTTGCCCTTACAATCGTGCTGCACCCGAGCGCGCCGATGCGCGGTCATACCGGAAATGCAATTGGGAATGCGTGGGGAAAGTGGAGGAAAAATTCGCGACCGCCAAATCAGAAGGAAATCCGATTTCGGCAATGGTGGTTGAACCTTTGATGCAGGGAGCAGCCGGAATGATTCCGCAGCCTGAGGGCTGGCTTCGACGTGTTTCAGAGATCGTCTCGGAGAATGGAGCGCAGCTCATCGCAGATGAAGTGATGACTGGCTTTGGGCGCACTGGGTCAATCTTCGCGTGCCAGAAGGAAACGGTTACACCTGATTTTCTGTGTGTCGCAAAAGGCTTAACTGGCGGTTATTTACCAATGGCGGCCACGCTGACAACGCAAGAGGTGTTCAATGCGTTCCTGGGAGAGTACGACGAATTTAAGACTTTTTTTCACGGTCACAGTTACACGGGAAATCAATTGGGCTGTGCTGCTGCTTTGAAGAGCATTGAAATCCTGGAACGAGACGAGGAAATTAAAAAAAGGGAAGCCCTCGAGCGTACGCTGCAATCGGAGTTGGACACATTGTGGGATTTGCCCCAGGTAGGAGATATCCGATGTGTCGGTTTGATCGCGGGAATTGAGCTGGTGCGAAATTGGAACACACGCGAAATGTTTGAATTGCGCGAGCGAGCCGGAATTCGCCTCTGTGAACATATGGCGAGGAACGGAGTGTTAACCCGACCGATTGGAAGCGTGATCGTGTTGATGCCGCCATACTGCACAACAACCACGCAGGTGAAAACGATGGTCAGGACACTGCGCAACGCGATCGAACAACTGCCAAAAGAGGGCCAGACGCCGGGCAAATCGGAGCATCAACTATAGCGGTCCGGATTGACGAGGCGGAGATCGATCGGTGGTTTTTCATCGTTCAGGATTTGTGAAACGAGCTTGCCTGTGATTGGCGCGAGGCTCAATCCCATCATAGCATGGCCGGAGGCAATGGTGAGATTCCGGTAAGAAGCAGTGCGTCCAATATACGGCAAGCCATCGGGAGAACAGGGCCGAAGACCACACCAGGGCTGTATGTCATCAAAATCCGAGGGCCGAAAATTAGGATAGTAGCCGGGAATAGCTTTGATGATTCCATCGACCCGGCGCTTGTTTATTTCTTCATTGATTCCAGCCATTTCCATGGTTCCACCGAACCGAAGCGTTCCACCCATTGGAGTAACGGCAACTCTTGCTTCAGCAAAGATCGCACAAATGTTCGGAAGTTGGCGGGGATGCTGCAGCGTAAGACTGTAGCCTTTCCCCGCTTGCATCGGGATACTGATTTTGAGGCTTTTCGCGAGGATTGGCGACCAGGAACCGCCGCATAAAACGTATTCATTCGCAACAATCTCGCCATCGGAAGTCACCGCCGCCTGAATTCTGCCATTGGCGGTTTGCCAACCGGTCACTTCGGTATTCCAAAGCATGCGGACGTTCAATCGCCTCAACTCCTGTTTTAAGGACTGCATGAAACGATCGGGGCTGAGATGGCAGTCGTGAGGATAATAAATCCCGCCGGCGACATTCATCGTGACGTCGGGATCCAGTTTTGCTATTTGTGGGGGACTCAGAACCTCTGCGGGAATCTCCAAAGCCCGAGCTACTTTCGCCGCGTCGATCTCTTCCGCAAGAGCGTGTTCGGATTTGCAAAGCATCAGCAAACCTTGTTTCACGAGGCCAAAATCGCTGCCGATAGTCGCTGCAATCGTTTCGAAACATTCGCGACTCGCCAAATGAAGATCCCGCAGAAAAGGCGCGCTCTTCTGCACATGCGCCGGCGTTGCCGCGTGCCAGAACTTCATTCCCCAGCCGATCAAAGCTGCGTTGAGACGAGGTTTAATATAGAAGGGTGATTCAGGGTTCCACATCCACTTCAATCCCAAAGCGACCATTCCCGGAGCAGCCAGCGGTACAAAATGACTGGGCACAATCATTCCCGCGTTGCCGTAGGAACAACCGCGGTCATCAGCCGATCCGCGTTCAAGCACAGTGACGTTTGCCCCGCGGTGCGCGCAATAATAGGCCGAACAAAGGCCTATGACCCCTCCTCCGATAACAAGCACTTCCTTCATGTATCAACCGGCAAATATCCGCACTTAGTAAATCGTCTTGTTCTCGAAACACAACTCCGGAGTGTTTGCGAGCGTTCTTTCAAAGGCTTCGAGTGGGAAACGTTTGGCTGGCGTGGAAGGACTCTGCGCTTTATTTTGGTTCTGTGAAACCAACCCTGAACCGGATCGCCTTCTCAATTGCTCGCCCGATACGCACCGGCAGTTTTGCAACCCTGGCGCTGCTCCTGTTAAGCACGCCGTTCGTTGGCGCCGTGAGCTCCGCGCCGACCGTGGCCACCGGCGTAGCGCAAATCGATATCACTCCGGACTATCCTATCAGGCTGAGCGGTTTTGGATTTCGACGAATGGAATCGGAAGGTGTCACTGCACGAATCTGGGCAAAGGCATTTGCATTTACCGATCCAAAAGAAGGGCCGGCGATTTTAATAACGACCGACAACCTCTGTGTCCCGGATAGTATCACCCAGGAGATTGGTCACAGACTCGCAGCGAAAGCAGGGGTTAAGATCGAGCGGTTAACGATCACGTCCACACACACGCACACAGCGCCAATGTTAACGGGCGTTTGTCCTACACTCTTTGGTGTTCCCATTCCGTCCGAGCATCAGGCGCACATCGATGGTTACACCAAAGAATTCACGGACAAGCTGGAGGAAGTCGCGCTTGCGGCACTTAAAGACGTCAAGCCCGCGCGTCTTTCGTGGGGAACGGGCACAGTTGGATTTTCCATTAACCGCCGGACGAAAGGCGGACCGATCGATCACGACTTGCCGGTGCTGGTGGTTCGAGATCTTGAGGGCAAAGTGCGTGCGGTCTATTTCAGCTATGCCTGCCATTGCGTCACTCTATCAAACAATAAAATCAGCGGTGACTGGTCGGGATATGCCAAGGAGGCGATTCAGCAACAATATCCAGGAGCCATCGCCATGGCATCGGTCGGATGTGGGGCAGATTCCAACCCGGCTGCCCGGGCCGATGGAGATAGTGCTAACGCTGCCGTGGATCAGGGGCAACAAATCGCAGATGAATTAAAGCGGCTACTCGCGGGAACTTTGCCAACCATCACGACCCCGCCAACCATGCAGTACTCCCGTCTTGACCTTCCATTAGACACGCCTCGAACTCGTTCCGAATGGGAGGAACGCGCGAAGCGAACGGATGCGATAGGGTATCATGCGAAGGTCAATATGGATCGCCTGGATCGCGGCATCGCACTTCCTTCCAAACTCAACTATCCGATCCAGACGTGGTTGTTTGGAGATGTCCTGGCGATGGTTTTTCTTCCGGGAGAAACCGTTGTTGATTATTCGCTTCGCTTGAAAGAGCAATTCGATCATAGCCGTCTTTGGGTCAACGGTTACGCGAACGACGCGCGGTGCTATATCCCGAGTGAACGCGTTCTCAAAGAAGGGGGGTATGAAGGCGGAGATGCGATGATTTATTATGATATTCCCCAGCGTTTCGCGCCCGGTCTTGAGCAGAAGATTATCGATACGGTTACGAAACAGATTCCCCCGTCATTCGCCGCCCCCAAAGGCACAGAAGGCAGCCGACCCCTATCTGCTTCAGAATCACTCGGGGCGTTGCGTGTCAAAACAGGACTGACAGTCGAGCTGGTCGCTTCCGAGCCGCTCATTGAGGATCCGGTGGCGATCGATTGGGGCGCGGATGGAAAACTTTGGGTCTGCGAAATGAATGATTATCCAACGGGTTTGGATGAGAATTGGCAACCCGGAGGCCGCATTAAATTCCTCGAGGATACCGATGGTGACGGTCGCTACGATAAGACGACCGTTTTTCTTGAAAAACTACCATTCCCAACTGGATTAATGGCGTGGGGCCGGGGTGTTTATATTTGCGCGGCACCTGACATTCTTTACGCCGAAGATACGGATGGCGATGGGAAGGCCGACAAAATCGAGAAGGTTTTCACCGGTTTCCCGACGGAGAATTATCAGGCCCGGGTCAACAGTTTGAGCCTTGGATTGGACAACTGGATTTACGGGGCCAACGGTTTGCTGGGTGGAACCATTCGGCCTGGCGCGGGACGGACGGGCGCTCGTGAAGTAGACATTCGTAATCACGACTTTCGCTTTCACCCCAATACCCGCGCCTTCGAAATGGTGAGCGGTCTGACCCAGCAAGGCCGGGTACGCGATGATTGGGGGAACTGGTTTGGGTGTAACAACAGCCAGTTACTGTTGAATTACCCCGTTCCAGAATGGTATTTGCTGCGCAATCCGAATGTGCCGATGTCCGAGTCGAGCAGATATGTCCCTGCTGATCCGAATTCTACGCAGTTGTACCCAGTCAGCCGGTTGCTCGCGCGCTTCAATGATCCCGGAAGCGCGAATCACGTTACGTCAGGCTGCGGCCTCGGGATTTATCGTGACACACTTCTAGGAAACGAATTTTATGGAAATGCGTTTACCTGTGAACCGGTCCATAACCTGGTGCATCGGGAAGTATTGAGGGCCGATGGAATAACGTTCACCAGCCACCGAGCCGCTGATGAGCAAAATTCGGAGTTTCTCGCTTCTACGGATAATTGGTTTCGTCCGGTTCAGGTTCGCACCGGTCCAGACGGAGCACTTTATGTGGTCGATATGTATCGATTCGTCATCGAACATCCGCGCTGGATACCCGCGGAGCGCCTGGCGAAAATCGACGTTCGAGCTGGAGCCGATAAAGGGCGCATATACCGGGTTCGAAACAGCAATGAAAAACTACGACCGATTCGGGATTTAACAAAACTGAGTGCCGTTGAACTCGCTTCCACGTTGGATACGCCGAACGGTGTGGAACGGGATCGAATCCACACGGAATTGCTCTTTCGTCACGATGGCAAAACCGCCGGCAGACTCCGTTCGATCGCACAAAACGCTGGTTTGCCGCAAGTACGGGTCCAGGCTTTATCGGCGCTGGAGGCCGCAGGGGGCGTGGATGCCGACATCCTCCAAGCAGCGTTGGGCGACGCTGATCCGAATGTTCGACGAGAGGCGATTCAGTTTTGCGAACCATTTCTCACGAAGAAATCTTCCTACGCGTCGTTATTGGATCCGCTCTTAAAACTTAAAGAGGACCCTGCTCCAGCCGTCCGTTGTCAGCTTGCCTTCACCCTCGGAAATTCCAATGACCGAAGGGCGGGAGAGACGCTCGGTCAAATGGCCCGAACACATCCCGAAGATGCTCAATTGCGAATCGCGATCCTTAGTTCCGCCAGTCCACACATTGCTGAAATCCTGAATGCGGTCATGAGTCGCGATGAAACGGCGCCGGAGCGCGCACTGTGGATTGCCCCTTTGATCGCGACCGCCGTCGGAACACACGAAAAATCCGCAGTGGTTCGAGCACTTGCCGCGGTTCTGCCCAGGGAAAACGGAATAGTTACAAGTTCGCAATACGGAGCCCTCGCTGGGCTATTCGATTCACTCGATCGCAATCAGCTCAAGTTATCGGATTATGTTTCGGTGGAGACGCAGAGGCCACTCGACCAGATCATGGACTCCGCTCGACAAGTAGCTGCGAATTCTTCGGCAGCGGAAGAAGTGCGAAAAGCGGCTCTGCAACTGGTGGGCCGAAATGGACTTCAGGCTGCAGATTTGAATTTACTAAGCGACCTTGCAAGCGGCCACTCTTCGAACTCATTGCGGGCCAGTGCGCTCAGTGCACTAAGGCGGCAACGATCACCGGAGGTTTCAAAAGCGTTACTGGTGAAATGGCCCCAGACCTCACCGGCAGCCAGAAACTCGATTCTTAACCTCTTGCTCGATCGTGATGAATGGACCCGCGCCTTGCTTGAAGCGGTAAAAGATGGGCGCGTGCAGGCCCGCGAAATTTCACTTTCAGATCGTCAGCGACTTGCCCAGAGCCAGAACGCCGATCTTCGCAAACTCGCCTCCCAAACTCTTTTGGAAACCGAGGCGACCAGTCGCCTCGAAGTGCTCACGCGGTTCCAGGTCGCGCTATCCCTTTCAGGCCGTCCTCAAAATGGCTCCGAACTTTTTGCGAAGAATTGCGCGCCCTGCCATCTGCTCCGTGGAATCGGCCATGACGTTGGGCCGGATCTCGCACCCCTGGCGAACAAAGACGGGGCTTATTTCCTGAAAAACATTCTCGATCCGAATGCCGCCATTGAGCCGCGATTTGTAAGTTACCAAATCGAATTAAAGGATGATCGTTCGCTGTCCGGCGTGATCAAAGGAGAGAGCGCAACGAGTTTAACGGTTGCATCAGCCAATGGGGTTAGCGAAACCGTATTGCGAAAAGATATCTCGAACATTCGAGCCTTAAGCCTTTCTTTAATGCCCGAAGGCCTGGAGCAAACGATGGATTTTCAGCAGATGGCCGACCTCCTTTCGTTTCTCAGGAGTGGCTCGGTGCCCAAGGTGCTCGCCGGAAATCATCCTGAACTGATTGTCGCCGCTCCGAATGGGTCGATGCTTTTACCGGCGGCTAAAGCTGAGATTTATGGTGGAGAAATAACATTCGAATCGGAGTTCCAGAATCTTGGCATGTGGCACGGCCAGGATGATTACGCAGCCTGGAACGCGCGCACTGAGAAAGACGCCATGCTGGAGATTTACATCGACTATGCCTGTGCGAGTTCTGCGGTGGGGAATTCGATCGTTGTCACAGTCGGCTCGCAGTCACTTAAAGTGCCTGTTATAAATACAGGGAGTGACTGGAGCGAGTATAAACGAGTTAAGATTGGTGAACTGAAGTTAAAAGCTGGGCAACATCGAGTAACCATTTCTTCGGATGGACCGATCCATAACGCATTACTTGATCTTCGGAGCCTGGCATTCACACCTTCAAGCTCGAAACCGAATTGACCAAATAGCATCTGTCAAAGTCTCCTGATCTCACTAAATAAAGATTCAAAAGGGACGCGCAAAGGGAGTTTACGGTGAAAGCCTATCAACTTTCCAATTGCCAGCGTTCCGCTCGTAACGAAAACGATCATGCAAACGACTCGGCCGGCCTTGCCAGAATTCGAGGGCTATCGGATTGAGAACAAAGCCGCCCCAGTATGGTGGAAGCGGAACTTCCGAAGGATACTTGCGCTGTATCTCAATTAATTTTTGTTCGAGCCACTCCCGGCCGGGAATAACTTCAGTTTGTTTTGATACCCAGGTGGAATGTCGGCTACCCAGCGGGCGAATTTTAAAATACGCATCGGATTCCTCGACTCCGAGACGTGAACAGCTTCCACGAATACAGACCTGCCGCTCCAGGTCAGGCCAGAAGAATGTCAGAGCCGCTTTTGGATTCGCTGCGAGCTCGCGACCTTTGCGGCTCTCGTAATTGGTAAAAAAACTGAAGCCACGCTCGTCGACGCCTTTCAACAACACGATACGGGAAGATGGCTGCCCGTACGCATCAACAGTTGCGAGCGTCATCGCATTTGCTTCCGGAACTCCGGCAGAAACTGCTTTTTCAAACCAGCTTCTGAATTGCGTCATTGGGTCGGGATGCAGATCGCTCCGGCGCAAACCGGCCAGCATGTATTCCTTGCGAAGTTCGGCAATGGGTTCGGACATAATCAACTTCGGGTTAATTGCAGACCGGTCTCAGATAAACTGAGATTCACAAAGCGGGCTCGTTCGTTCGGAGGGCGTGCGCTTAATTCTTTTCGAATGCGCGTTGCGGCTGCCTCATCTTTTGCAAATAAAAGCAGATAACCGCCACCCCCGGCGCCAAGCAGCTTCGTTGCAGCGAGATAATCCTGAACCCGTGCAATGATGGCCTGAACAGATTCAGGATTGGTTCCAGAATCAAGACGCTGATTCAAGTCCCAGCTTCGTCGTACCGCCTCGACAAGACCCTCGTATTCGGAAGTTTGTATTGCGTTAAATGCAAAGCGAGCATTTTGTCCGATCTCATCGACAATGCGGAGATGATCTGTTGAGTTGAGAAAAATCCCACGCACGATCTCGTGGAGGATGTCTTTGGCGAGCCGGGTCACTCCGGTATAATAGAGCAGGATCGATTTGTTAGCGTGATCTGCATCGAACATGTGTTCAGGACACCAGCGCAAAGTCGGCTTTTGTTCAAATCCAGCATTGGTTTCGAGCAGCTTGATCCCGCGAAAAAGCCCGCCGGCCTGGTCCTGCCAGCCGCCGCCGGTGGTCAAAAGTTGTTCCACCGCCAGAGTGCGCTTAAACAAAACGTTTCGATCCCATTTGAGATCGCAAACTTCGCCGAGTGTTCCAAGCATGGTCGCCGCCAGAATGCTGCTGGTTCCGAGACCGGAACCTTTGGGAACGGCGGACAACATCGATAACTCAAGACCCCCACCGAATTCCAACAATTGCTCGCGCAAGGTCTTGAAACCGCCGCGCGCGTTGAAGCGAGGTAGAAATCCGGCCAGTGCCAGCGACGCCTTTGCGAGAGCAAATTCGCTGCCGGGCGTGGCAAACTGATCCAGTTCTTCGTACGTTCGCACTCGTTCTTCTGTTCCGAGGTCGATGGAACGAAGCACAAACTCCGGTCGCACCGAGCGTTTTGCGAAAACCTGAATGGGCGGTTGCCCATTTAGATCGGTGGCTAGATTTAAAACGCTCCCGCCGTGTTCGAGGCAGTAGGGCGGGGTATCGGTCCAACCTCCCGCGATATCGAGACGAACCGGGCTTCGTCCCCAAACGATCTGGTCTTCCAAAATATTGCAGCGCGGTTCGACTGGAGAAACCTGGCTTTCACGGACAATAATATCGCGCAACTGAGCGAAAGCTTTCTCCTCGTGCTTTTCCCAACCGGCTTGACGCCTATCTCGCAAAACCGCCGCGCGAAACATCTCCGAACGGACGAGCAGCATCGGCTCCAGAGCCTCGTCTAAATCGTTCTCTTCATCGGAAAGCGCGAAGTCTGTGCTCGCAAAAAGCTTCGCTGTTGCCTCGAGATCGAGTTTGAAAAATACGCTCCACCGATAATTGCGAAGCATCGGCAAAAGACACAATTTTCGGAGTTCCTCACGCGATCGGTAAAGGCGTCCGAGGTTGGCTTCGGTTCCGATCTCGTTCGCGGATAGGCGGCGCACCTTCAGCCAAAGATTTGAAAACTCAGAATTATGCGACGGTTTCGCTGAAACCAGCCATTCAAGAAATGCACCGTCGATCTGATCGAGTGTGAGGACCGGGAAAATGGGTGCGGATTGAATATCAGTCGTTGTATCGATCCCGATCTCCTCGCGGCTGATTGATCTTCCGAAAAACCAATTGGGAGCGGGCCGGCCCAGCCACCGGGTGTTTGCATCGCTGGCGGGGCCGGAGAACAGATCGTTCATTCCGTAGGGCCGGATGCAGAAGTTGGAATCGCCAATTGGAATAAAATCCAAACAAACTCCAGGCTCCAATTGCAATTTCCAACTGTTTGGCGGGATGCCAGTCAATACATGATCATGACTCAAATGCCAGGTGGCAGGAATATTACTGTTTTCGATCCAAAGCGTATGGTTCTCTTCCCGGCGCAGCGGAACTTCGACTTTGCAATTCTGCAGGAATTGATCGGGATGCCGCTTCGATCCCATCGAGCCCAATTTAGTTTCATCCAGTTCAATATTTTGCAGCGCTGAAACCGCCTCAATCATTTGCCGCGAAGTTCCCAAATGGTAAAACTCCGCTTTCGGCAATGGCACCACTGCCGAAGTCAAAGCGTTGATTTCGGAATCGGCAAATTGGGGAGCAGCGCCGAGGCCAAGGCCAAATTGGGAATACAATTCGTAATGCCTTGGAATTCCATCGGCAAATGCTTGTTTATTAACCAGCCACCCGCTCTTTTCCATCAGCACTCGAACGGCACGCGCACTTAAGAGCCACATTCCTGTATCAATCAGGCAAAGGTAATCCGAGCTGAGTTCCCGAATTCGTGTGGCACTTGGTTTCTGTAAAAAAAACGCCAATTGTGACGGAGATTGTCGGTGACAAAAGAACACTCCGAAATCTTTTGCACGCTCGGGTGTTACCCACATTCCGAGACCAAGTACATCCACGCCAGGAAACTGCGGCAAATCCCGGCCGAAACGGAGTAGCACATCCCCGCTGGTGACCATCGCAGCGTAGCCCTCTCCGCCATGCGCAATCACACGGCGATACTCCGGGACCTGCAGGTCGAGCAATGTCTGATCCAATCGGTGTCCTAATGCCCAGCGGAAAGCCGGTAGAGGCATCAATAATTTTCCGACCGGCGCGTACGCGGGCAAACGGCGGCTTTGTCCGCCGCCGTGTATGAGCAGGCTTTGTGCATCGCCCAGCCAATCTTCAAAAGAGCGCCCTTCATTAGATTCGCGCCAGGCATCAGCCAATAAATGGGCGGTGCCGCCGCCCGACCCAAGCTTGCGTCCCGCTGGATCGCTCGAAGCAAACCATTCGGGCAAATGCCGATCTTCAAGCCGGGCGAATTGTCTTGCGATCGCCGGTGGCAGCGAGAGCAAGTGACGAATCGGTTTGGCAGATTGAGCCATCGTGTTAATACCTTGGAACTGAGCGGTCCACTTCGCGACTCCATGCGTCGATACCGCCGCTAAGATTGCTTAGGTTCGAAAATCCAGCACTAGCCAGTTGCGCAATGGCATGGAGACTGCGAATTCCATGATGGCAATAAACTACAATTTCCGAATTACGCCAGGACTCCAATTCTTCGAACCGATTTTGAAATTCCGATAACGGAATCAGTTTCGAATTGGGCAAGGCGGCGAAATTGTGTTCTTCAACCTCACGAACGTCCAGGAGCAGCGGCAATGGTTCAATGCGGAGCCGTTCCGCGAGGGCTTTTGGGCTGATTTGGGATTCCATTGCCTCGCATCCTACTCCAAACGCGCCGCAAGGTAACGCTCGGCCTCAATTGCGGCGGCGCAGCCCATGCCCGCCGCCGTGACTGCCTGGCGATAAATCGCGTCCGCGCAATCACCGGCTACAAAAATTCCTTCAACGTTCGTGGCCGCACCGCGCGTTGGTATAATATATCCTGCTTCATCCATATCGATGAGTCCTTTGAACAATTGTGTGTTCGGTAAATGCCCGATCGCCACGAAAAGCCCGGCACAATCAATCAAACTTTCTGTGCCAGTTTTGAGGTTTTTCACCCGAACCGCTGTCACCTTATCCTGTTTGACGTCGAGCACTTCGGTAACTGCCGAATCCCAGATCGGTTTGATTTTATCGTGCGCCAGGGTGCGTTCCGCCATGACTTTTGAAGCGCGCAAGCTGTCACGCCTGTGAATCAGGTAAACGATCGAAGCAAATCGAGTCAAATAGGTCGCCTCTTCGCAGGCGGAATCGCCCCCACCGACCACGACGAGTGGTTGATTGCGAAACATCGGAAGTGCGCCGTCGCAAGTCGCGCAATAAGTGACCCCTTTCTTCTCCAGCAAATGTTCACTTTCCAGGCCGAGATGGCGATGTCCCGCCCCACTGGCAATAATAATCGTCTCCGCTTCAATCGGTTCGCCATCCACCGTGAGGACGAACGGCTGGCGCGTAGCATCGATGGCCTCAACGCAGCCAAATTTAATTTGGGCGCCGAAGCGTTCGGCCTGCTTTTGCATCCTCACCATTAATTCGTAGCCATCGATGCCCTCGGGGAAACCAGGGAAATTCTCCACGATGCTCGTTGTAGTCAGCAATCCGCCCGGCATGCAGCCAGTCAATACGACAGGTTTCAAGTTGGCGCGCGCCGTATAAAGCGCGGCAGTGAGTCCGGCACAGCCGGTGCCAATAATAACCACTTTTTCCATAAGGCAGCGAAGCTAAAGGTCACCTTCGGGGTTGGCAAGCCGAAGCAGTAGCCCAACAGGATTTACGCGAAATTCCATGCCGGCGGATGAATTGCGAAATAGAAGATTGGGTGTTATTCCCTGAAAATTGACGAGCGCTATCGCCGCGGATTCATTGCACGTGAGATTTGCTCTCCTTTGACAATTTGAATCCGGACTGATCAGATGCTGCCGTGTTTGGGATTCATCGGGTTCAGATGGACGAATTCGGCATAGCCATTACAATGCTTCCGATTGTAAGGATTTTTTTATGAAGATCGTACTTTCCGTGCTTCTTATTTGCGTTGCCGCAGTCACAACCGCTGCCGCAGACAAGCCTTTTGCCGGGACATTTGCGAACGAGGAATTGACCGTTAAGATCGTTGCAACTGACGACGCCTATTCCGGAGAATTCAAGTTGGCTGGACAAACGTTTCCGCTGACGGCGCAAGCGTCGGAAAACACGCTGCGAGGAAAGTTCAAAAACGAAGAGGGAACGTTTGAATTCACCGCTTCCCTGAATGAAAACATTCTCACGGTCAAGACCGACGACACAACGTATAAACTAACACGCCACGCGACAAACCCTTTAGCCAGAAAGCCCAGTCCACTCACGAAGAAAGAGGAAAGCTCATCGACATCGACCAATGCGCTGTCGGCCGTGCCCGCATGGAAGGTTTACAAACATCCCACCGGCTTGAGCATGTCTTACCCACCGGATTGGCAATTAAAACCTTTTCCCCAGGGATTACAATTGATCCCGCCGGATGCCGGCTCCAACGAAAAAGGGCCCACGGAAGCATATCTGGTTTTCGCCGAAAGCGCGGAAGGAATCAGCACTGCGGAAGATCCGCGCGTACTGGCCTATATCGAAACCCAGTTGTTGCAGGTTGCGCCCTTTTTCCGTCGATCGGGTGAAGTTGAAAAGATAAGCGCCGGAACCGCACCAGGAATTTTTGTAATCTGGGACGGAACGAATCCGGATGGAATGAAAGTTCAGGCGCAAGCACTTTCGACGATTCTAAAGGGCTACGGAATATCAGTGGTGGCGCTTGGAGAGACCGCACGAATTAAATCACGAGAGAAAACCATACGCACCATTTTCGCGAGCTTTGCCGCCGGGGCGGCGGAGAAGGATCCACAATTGATCGGTTCCTGGAAGTTTTGGTCCTACAGCGCCAGCGCCGACGGAAAATTTGGAACAGAACGCTCGCGATTTATGACGCTGCAATCCGATGGTACCGCTCTTTGGAAAGGCCGAAGCGAAAGTATCGGTTCCGTTTCGGGTCGCGATTACCTTGGAAATGAAACTTTCTCTGGTGGAGTCGCCGGACAAAACGGCAGCAGCGACCGGGGTTTCTGGTCTGCGGGGGACGGCAAACTCTACGTGCGCTGGCAGGATGGCTCGACCGGCGAATGGTCTTATCGTCTCGGTGGCGTTCCTGGAAACAGGCGACTCTTCCTTCAAGCTGCAGACCAGAAAAAACCTGACGAATGGGTTCAGGCCGGCCCGTGATTCGAGTTTTCTGATTCGGTCATACGGAACATCCCGGCTTGTATTGGAGCGAAAAAAATGTAGCATAAAAGCGTGCCCTGCGGATTGTTCATGCCCGGGAAGAGCGCCGTTAAACGATGAACCGCGATCTTCAATCGAGTTTGAAGAACGGTTTTACGCTGATTGAGCTTCTGATTGTCGTTTCTATAATCGCGGTACTGGCTTCCCTGCTTTTGCCGGCACTGACGGGCGCCAAAGAAAGAGCCAGACGGGTCGCCTGCCTCAACAATGAACGGCAATTCGTTCTTGCCGCACTCCTGTATGCCAATGATAACAACCATCGGCTTCCGGTTCCCGGGACGGATAATTACAATCCCGATGATACCCACACGGCGATCCTTTCCTCAATGTCCGCCACGAATCTGCTTCGATATGTATCCACCTTGAAGTCGTTGGATTGTCCGAACCTCCACGCTTGGATGGAGCAGGTCGATTGGCGGAACCATCTTACGTATGGCGTCGCAATCGGTTATCATTATCTCGGAGGCCACCGAGGGACGCCCTGGGATGGTGGCGCTCAAACAACTTTCCGATGGATTTCACCGCAGACTGCAAACGAAGATCCGACTACCAAACTAATCGCGGATCTAAACGTTTTTTGCTACAGTTTCACGAGAGTCCTCTCGCCGCACACGAGTCGTGGACCGCTCGTGCATGACAACAGTTATTATCGAAGTTACATGGGACCGATGAACGAAACTCCCGGGTCAATTGGAGGTCAGGGTGGCAATATTGCGCTGCTGGATGGTTCCGCTTCATGGAGGCCCATGAAGAAGTTGCGAGCGTACAAAGCATCACAACTCTGGGACACTTCCGGAGCTTACGGATATTGGTAGAAACTCGCATGCCACCGGTGGGCGGCCGCCTCACGAGCGCTAACCAATGTTGACTGAGAATAAAGTGATCGCCCATCATCGGTAATGCGTAACCGGTCGAACAGATACAATAACGATCTCCTCTGCGTATCGCGGGTGCTGGTGCTTCTGGTCCTCGTCGCTCTGGTGCCGGGTTGCATCACAGCACGACGCGAACAAACTCCCTCGACCGGCTTGTGGAGTCGACCGGAACTCTGGAGCCCCCCAAAGGCAAGCTGGGGCTCGTCAACTGGACTGGTTCAGGAACTCTACTATGAGGGGGAACCTCTTAATGGCAAGCCAACCAGGGTTTTTGCCTACCTGGGCCGGCCTTCGAATCCTTCACATTCAAAATTGCCAGCCATGGTTCTGGTTCATGGCGGAGGCGGTAAAGCATTTTCAGCCTGGGCCGAACATTGGGCTCGGCAGGGATATGTGGCATTGGCAATGGACCTTTCCGGAAACGGACCCAACGGCCGATTACCCGATGGAGGCCCAGACCAGTCCGATCAGGTAAAATTTCAGAATTTCACATTCACAACTGCAACCGGGATGTGGACCTATCACGCGGTGGCCGCTGTGTTGCGTGGGCATTCCCTGCTGCGTTCGCTGCCTGAGGTCGATCCGGATCGGGTCGGTTTCACCGGTATAAGTTGGGGCGGCTATTTAACCTGTATTATCGCCGGAGTCGATCATCGCTTCAAAGTAGCCGTCCCGGTCTACGGTTGCGGCTTTTTAGGGGATAATAGTGTTTGGACTGACAAATCGCTGGCGCAGATGAAACCTGAAGCGAGAGAACTGTGGCTGAAACTTTTTGATCCCAGCCAATATCTCTCGAATGTTCACTGTCCGATACTTTTTGTGAACGGAACAACTGATTTTGCCTACCCATTGGATAGCTACCAGAAATCCTATCGCCTCGTTCCGTCAAAATTCCGGCATATTTCGGTAGCAGTGAATCGACCTCACGGACATATCTGGACCTTTCCCGAAGTGGATGTTTTTGTGGCGAGCGTTCTGAAGAGTGAACCTGCTCCAGTGCGAATCGATGCGGTTGGGGAGAAAGCGGGGCGGTTGAGTGCGAAGTTAAATCTGGCAGTACGACCGAAAAAGGCTGAGCTTTGTTACACCACCAACACGGGTGTCTGGCAGAAACGAATGTGGCAGACCATTCCCGCCCAGATAAAAGGAAAAGAAATCAGCGCCAAACTTCCAAAAGAACGACCGCTGGTCGCCTTTCTTTCAATCACAGATAATGAAAATGCCTATTTCAGTTCCGAACACGTCGAGTTACCCACAAAGTAATTTTCCCAGTTGCTGAAGGCAACTACACCCGGCCCGGGTATTAAATCGGGTTCTTTTGCTCCAGCTTGGTTCCCATTTTCGTTTCCAAGTCTCAGGAAGTAATTTATCTTACGGTGCATGCCCATCGTTTTCTTCGGTGCAAGAACGCCGTTAAAATTTCTCGTTCTAATGGTCGCTATCGTCGCCATTCATTCCGTTTGTGCAAGCGATAGCGCCCCCGCCACCAGCAACATTAATAGTGCAGAGTATCCGCGCGTCGGCTCAGATTTAAGTGTTACTTTCCGTCTGAAAGCACCTAATGCAAAAGAGGTCAAACTCGAAGGCGGCACTGGACTCATCAAAGCACCGCTCGCCATGACGAATAGTCCTGATGGAATGTGGAGTGTGACAACACCACCGTCTGTTCCCGGTTTTCATTACTATTGGTTTACAGTGGATGGGTTGCGCGTGAACGATTCTGCAAGCTATTCCTGGTTCGGCTGGGGACGTGAGACCAGCGGTATTGAAATTCCCGAAGCAGGCGTTGATTTTTACGATGCCAAAAAAGATGTTCCTCATGGCGAGATCCGAATTCGCTCCTACTTCTCTGAAATCACTGGCAAATGGCGTCGCGCTCATATCTATACTCCGCCCGGTTATGACCACGCTTCCACAACTCGCTATCCCGTCCTTTATCTTTTGCATGGTGCCGGTGAAAACGAACGCGGCTGGGTCGAGCAAGGCCGTGCTCAAAACATTTTTGACAATCTGCTCGCGTCCGGCCCAACCAAACCAATGATCGCGGTTATTGATTCCGGGTATGCCGCATATCCGGTCGCCTTCTCCGCTTCGAAATCAAGCACGCCCGCAAATCCTACAGCTGCCTTCGAAAAAGTGATGCTGCAGGAACTTATCCCATTCATCGACACGACCTATCGCACCTTGGCGAGCCGCGAAAACCGTGCGATGGCTGGTCTTTCCATGGGAAGCGGTCAGACGCTCAACATCACCCTCCACCATCTTGACCAGTTTGCCTGGATTGGAGCGATGAGTGGACCTCCACGACAAGGATTCGAAGTTTCCACTGCGTACGATGGCGTCTTTCGTGACATCTCAGCCTTTAATAACCGGGTAAAACTTCTTTGGTTTGGTTCTGGAACCGCGGAAGAACGTATTTACGCGAGTACACGCGCCGTTTATGAATCCCTGCAACAGTCCGGTATCCATTGCCAGCTTTATTCCTCTCCAGGCACGGATCATGAATGGCAGACCTGGCGGCGGAGTCTCCATGAGTTAGCACCGAAGCTGTTTCATCCATAAACGAGAAATATCTTCCGAGGTAGCCAGGCTCTGACCTCGAACTCTCTGGGATATTCAAGCAGGACCAGAGTATCTCCGAAACCGCATCAGAAAGAGCCGCAGGTTCTTTCCATTTTCCACGAATCAGGCCAATGGTCGGTACTCGGAGGGAAAACTGAACCTTTTTCGTCGAATGGTTATTAACGGGAAAGAATAACAGCGAGGAACAAAAATTATGAACAATTATAATGCGGCGATTCTGCTACTTTTTGCACTTATCAATTCGGTGATCGGCGCCGTGCCGTATCGCACCGATATTAATCCGGCCTTGCGATATTATCAGGCGTTCATGGAGTCGCTGCAGGTTCCAGAGGGGGATCGGCAATATTTGATGACAAATGAGTGGCGAGGTCAAAAGCTCGAATCCAGGTTTGGCGATATTCTGAAAAAATATGATTATGAATTCCGGATTGTGGATGAAGCGAGCCATTCCCAGGCTCCGTGCGATTGGGGAATCGATCTAACTCAAGGCCCGGATGCGCTTTTACCCGGGCTGGCACCCGCCAAGAGTGTGGCGCAGGTAACGCGGCTGCGGACGATGTGGAACCTGCAAAATGACCGGCAGGATCAAGCCAGAAATGAAATGATTTCCGCGTTCGTGCTGGCGCGAAACCTGTCGCGCGATGGGGTACTGATTTCCGCGCTCGTACAAATCGCCATGGAGAACATTTTGGCCTCGGTCGTCGCGGAAAACTTCTATCAGTGGGGTCCTGAGATTCTGAAAGAGATCCTTGCCGGGTTTGATGCGGCGCCTCCACGAGGAACCATTGCCCAATGTATTCCCGGTGAAAAGTTGGCATTCCAGGGTTGGCTCTTGGGCAGCGTGGCAGACATTCAGTCGGCGAATGTCGGAAAGGAAAGCGCCAGCATGACTCAGATCCGAGCGTTGTTCGCTCGAGTTGGAGGAGAAGATCAGCCCGATTTTGAGTTCGCGGATAAAGTCATTAAAGCAGCAGGCGGTAGCAGCGATGGCGTCTTGAATTTAATCCAGGGGCTGGGGCCGGTCTATGAGCGGGTAACGGCACTCATGAACTTGCCGCCAGCGGCGTACGAAGCGCCCATGAAACAATTTATAAATGAACTACCGGCGCATCCGAACCCACTCGTGTGGGCTTTTTTTAGAGTATTCGAAAACTGCCGCAATAAAGAATTTGGGATTCAGGTAAAAATGGAAATGGTGCGTGCGGGAATTGAATATAAGCTGCATGGCGAAAGCGGCTTAAAAAGCGTGCAAGATCCATTCGGGAATGGCCCGTTTGGCTTTCAACGCTTTGTGTTGAATGGAGAAGATAGGGGGTTTCAGCTCAAATCAGGATTTCATGGGCGTGGCTTTGACGAGGTACTGATCTTTGTGGAAAAAAATGGACCACCATTCATGATCGATGGCAAGAATGCAGGACGGGCAGCTTCGAAGGATTGACGAAAACAACCTGGACGTTGTGTCAATAGTGCCCATCAACAGCGAGCCGGACGAGTCGCTCAACTCGACCGGCCTGTTGCGTCTGGCCAGAGAGGGGGATGCCGATGCATTTTGCAACTTGTGCGCTGAACATGAAGCCAGACTGTTTAAAAATGCGCTCCTCCTGTGCCGGGATGAAACCGTGGCAGAAGATTTAGCGCACGATACCGTCGTTGAGGCGTGGAAATATTTGCATCGCTACAATGGCAAATGCCAGTTTTTCACCTGGCTTTGTGCAATTTTGTTCAATCGGTATCGGAATCTGCTTCGCGAGAATCGGCCACGAGCCGTCTCAACGCCGGGCCGTGAGGATCAGGAGAGCGCAGCGGGAATTCTGGAGCACATTGCGGACGGCTCTGACAGTCCGGACCAAATGATGCTGAGAATCGAACGCCACGAAGCGTTACGGCGCGGAATCGAAATGCTCTCGGTAAAACATCGTGAGGTTGTCCACATGAGGTACTTTGTGGATGCTTCTCTTGAGGGCATCGCCGAGGCGCTGAATATCTCGATTGGCACTGTAAAGTCCCGGTTGTTTAACGCTCTTGATAAACTTCGCGGAATGCGCGGGGTGATAGGACCAAATGAATGAAGGCTTTAAGTTTATGAAACCATGCGCCAACTGGAAGCGCGCAATCGCGCTGCAGGCCGTCCAAGATTTGGAAACGGATGGGCAGACTTCATTGAAGGAACATTTGGCACATTGTGCTGGTTGCAGTGAATATTTGAGGGAGATGCGGTCGTTGAGTCGCGACCTGACCAGCCTGGAAACACGGTCGCAACCGGAGGCGCCTCTAATACTTCACAACCGAATCGAAACGAGTCTGCGAAAGAATCGTCCAACGGTTCCGGTTTTTGGATTTGCGGCAGTGTTGAGAATCCAA
>JAQGOX010000346.1 GCA_028293365.1 Verrucomicrobiales bacterium
GCTTCCAGAAAAAAAACCCGGGTCTTGAATTGTTGGAACGTCATAGGGCAGCGAAGCTTCCTGCAATACCTTCAGCGAATCTCTTCGAGCGCCTTGAGACAATACCACTTCACGGCATTCGACATCGTAGGTTCCAGGACCTCAAGATCTTTACGGTTGCACCAACGGATATCGTGGTGTTCTTCGATTGCCAGGGTCATAGTGCCGCTCCTGGGACGGGCCCAATAGATCATTCCGATGTGTTCGTGGGTTTCGTTGATTCTATGGATATCCAGGAATCGAGGCGCAAGGAGCGCACGCGTTCCTGCTTCAGTTATCGGTGGACGTTCACCGAGCAGCTCCACTTCAAAACCGCTTTCTTCACGCGCCTCCCGCAAAGCCGCAATTTCGGGGTCTTCATCCAATTCGATATGTCCCCCCAAAGGCAACCATTTGCCAAGCTTACGATGATGGATCAGCAAAATCCTGTCGTTTTGGACAACAAAAATCGCGACCGTAAAATCAATTTTCTCATGGATATGCGCCATCGCCGCGAAGGGTGGCGATGACTAAGCTCCCCGGCAACAAGAAATGGTCCCTGTGGTGAAACTAATCAGGTGCTTTTGGACTGGATGGCTCGGGTGCACCACTCTTCTGCGAGTTGATTGATCATTGCGGTGAGGGCCGGAAGGGTGGGTGGTTTTGCGAGGACGTTCGCGGCACCCAAATCGTAAGCCTCTTTTATTTGGGCTGGCGCTGAGGAACCGGTCAAAATAATCACTGGAATTTTGTTGAACTGTGCCTCGGTACCCAGCCAGCGCAGAAAATCCAGACCGTTCTCGGCTGGCATATGGAGATCCGATATAATCGCGTAAGGAAATGGGTATTTGATTCTATCCGTATAAACTCCTTTGCCCTGCAGGTAACAAGTGGCGTCAGGAACGTTTCGGCAAATAAAAACAGTAGCAGGATGGGGGACTTTTCTGAAGGCCCTTTGAATTAAAAATGCCTCATCGGGACTATTTTCAATCACCAAAAAATGGCATTTAACTGACGGTTCTATTTCCAAAAGAGCAAAAGTCTGCCTTCGAAGCGGGGAATTGGATATCGGGCAAAAGCTGAATTTTCACCAAAATCTTGTAAAGCGCCCGCACCGCCAGAGTTTGATGATTAAACCTTAAGCGGCTCCCTTTCGGGAGCCGCTCAGTAAGAACTGCGTTGCACAGTCCTTAAATCTCATTCGCTAAAGGCAATAGGAAGACGAATGATGCAACTGGTATAGGAGAGTCGCAAAAAGGTTGCAAGCATTATTTTTTGGGCAGTATTTGTCAGTTCTACCCCTGTTTGCGCTCCGGGTTGACCGCCAAAATGGCAAAATTCCGAGCCTGATACCCAGGAAGTGGGGGCTGGGTTTGATAAAAATGGCTGGATGCGGCACAGTGGCGCACGAATGTCGCGCCACCATATAGCTGCCGAACGGGATGAAACTGTTACCGCCAGATCGCGTTCGACCTGGGAGGTGGTTCGCCGGGTTTCAATATACCTTCGCCCCTATAAATGGATGGCTTTCGGCACGATTGGCTGCGCCATCGCTTCGCTGGCCTTCTCTTTTGTTTACCCTCAACTGACCCGATATGTAGTTGACGAAGTCATTACCAAAAAGAGACAGGCAGCGCTTGCCCCGGCCATGCTCGGTCTGCTAGGGGCTTTTTTGTTGCGTGACCTGTTTAACAGTCTCCGCATTCGCATTAACAATACGTTCGAACAAAATGTGATTTTTGATATGCGTCGAGCGGTTTTTTCCCGGCTGCAGCGACTCCCTATCAGCTATTTTGATCATCGTGCATCTGGTGACCTGATGACTCGGGTGATCGAAGACGTTAATTCCGTCGAACGTGTCTTAATTGATGGTACGGAGCAGGGGACGGTTTCGGTCCTGGCTATCGTCGGAGTCTTGATTGCTCTTTTTTGGACTAATTCAACCCTGGCCTGGGTTGCACTCGCACCTTTGCCGATTCTGGCTGGAGGCGCACTCTGGTACACTCTTACGGCCCACAGGCGTTACCGCGCGCAACGCGTGGCATCCAGTGCCATGAACGCGTTGCTAATGGATGATCTTCAAGGAGTTCGCCAAATTAAAGCGTTTAGCCGCGAGGCCCATGAGGATAACCGATTTGCTGAACGAGCAGCAGAATTGCGGCTCGGAACGCTTGGCGTAATGCGGGTTTGGGCGATGTATTCCCCTGCAATGAGCTTCGCCTCCGCAGCGGGCATGGGTTTGGTTCTTTGGGTGGGTGGAGATTTTGTATTGCAGGGTCAGATGACTCTCGGAGAGTTGGTCGGTTTTATTTTCTACCTCACCTTATTTTACGAACCGGTCGGTCGGTTGCATGGTTTAAATCAGATGCTCCAGGCTGCTCGCGCGGGCGGGGAGCGTGTCTTTGATATCCTGGATACGGTTCCGGAGGGTTCGACTCATGACGGAAAAGATCCCGCGCGAACCATTCATCTGGGAACTGAAGTTTCCGGGCACATCCGTTATCAGGGCGTTGGATTTGGCTATTCCTCGGAACGCATGGTTCTGAAGAACGTTTCTCTCGAGGCTTGTCCAGGGGAAATGATCGCGCTTGTTGGGCCTACCGGAGCCGGAAAATCCACCCTGGTGAACTTGCTTCCTGCGTTTTATGAAGCGACCGAAGGATTGATTACAATTGATGGAAAAGACGCCAGCCGGATTGCGCTGAGCTCTTTACGTGAGCACATTAGTATCGTCAGCCAGGAACCATTTCTATTCAACGGCACCATTGGCGAGAATATTCGTTACGGACGGCTTGACGCGACGCCGGATGAAGTGACGCGCGCCGCGAAAGCAGCCAATTGCCATGAGTTCATCGCCCGTCTCGCGGATGGATATGATTCCAAGGTTGGAGAGCGTGGAGTAAAATTAAGTGTTGGCGAAAAACAACGAGTCAGTATCGCGCGCGCATTACTCAAAAATGCGCCGATTTTGATACTCGATGAGGCGACGGCAAGCGTTGATACGGCCACCGAAAAGCTAATTCAGGAAGCGCTCGAAAGGTTGATGGAAAATCGGACGAGTTTCGTGATAGCCCATCGATTGAGCACGATTCGCAAGGCAGACCAGATTCTGGTAATGCGGGCGGGGCAAATTGTCGAGCGCGGCACGCATGAGGAACTGATCGAATTGGAGGATGGTCTTTATGCCCGTCTTGCCCGAATCCAAAACACAACCTTTGTGGAAGAGAGCTTTGAAAAGCTTAACGTTTAGAGCGCGAAACGCACGGAGTTCGTAGCGTCCAAATTTTTAGCAAAAGGAATTGCCCGGTCGAATTCATTTCCATACGCTTTCGATTGTGGCAGTGCAGTTCATCATTCTCGGCAGCGGTTCGAGCGGCAATTGCGCGTACCTGGAGACGGATGACACTCGCATTCTGATTGATGCGGGATTCAGCGGAAAGCAGATCCGCCAGCGACTGGCCCAATTCGGACGCACCCCCGAGAGCCTTCACGGTATCCTGATAACGCACGAGCATTCCGATCATATACAGGGGTTGCTCGCGCTCTGTGGCAAACTTCGAATTCCGATCTACTGCAATCGCCTGACTAAGGAGGCGATTGAACAGCAATTCGAAGAAAAATTCGACTGCAGGATTTTTGTGACGGGCAACAGCTTTGAGGTGGGCAGCATCGCTGTTGAAACATTCAGCGTGCCGCACGACGCGTATGATCCAGTTGGTTTCTTATTGCACGCCGCAGGGGTTAAAGTTGGCTTCTTAACAGACCTGGGACATGCCACCAAACTCGTGATTGAACGGGTGCGTCAAGCCAACATTCTTCTTCTGGAAGCCAACCACGATGTGAAAATGCTACAGGATGACCCCAAACGTCCCTGGAGCTTGAAACAGCGTATTCTAAGCCGGCATGGGCACCTGTCGAATGAAGCTGCGGCGGATGTGATTCAGGAAATCGTCACTTCGGAATTGAGGCATCTGTATTTGGGCCATTTGAGCCGGGATTGCAATAGTCCCGAACTCGCTTTCCGAGTTCTCAGCGAACGCTTGCAGAAATTGGGAGCAACTCATGTGAAAGTGGAATCGACTTCGCAGGAAAAACCATGCCCATTGCTGGATTTGTTGCCTTTTGTTCGTATGTTGGCAACGGCTGCAACTGCCGCTCCTCAAGTGGTTGAACCTCCTGTGCATCTGTTGCGGGAGGAAAGACTGTTTACCGGTTACCTACCGTTATTCGAACCGCAGCCGAGTGGGTAACGAAAGGTTTGATGTTCAGGTCGTCAAAAGACTAATCCAATGCTTTGTTATTGTCCGACTTGAACCGACGGCTCTTCTTCAGGAGCAAATCCACGACGCAAGGTGTTTTCTGTAACAACGCGTGGAAACATAAAGAGACGAAGATAATCGGACCGCCCGCCTTGGTTCCACCTCCTGACATTCGAAAGCCGCCAAATGGTTGCCGTCCTACGAGGGCGCCTGTGATTCCGCGATTGATATAGACGTTGTCTGCTTCGAGGTGCTGCTTCGCGCGATGGATGCTCTTTGGACTTCTGGAAAATATGCCCGCCGTGAGTGCAAGCCTTCGTTGCGAATCGACCAATTCATCAGCTTACCGGCTAAATTCCTCTGACTGAACGCACTCGGCTTGCGGCCTTCCATGCGCCGAAAGATTTCCAGCCCGCGCGCCTCGATCATGGCTTGCAGGGATTTTTCCTCTCTCGCGACGTCTCCTTGAAAAACGCTCACGTTCTCAGGGTACGGCAGGGAACCTCTCAGGGCAACTGCCCGCGCGTGGCTCCGAGCATAAATCACGGCACGCCCTTACCATTTAAAATAGGGCGAAGTTTGCCGATTTCGCTGTTTTTCTTCTTCGTTGCCACAACGCCCCGCGCAGGTATCATGCGCGGGCATTTTTGAAATTGATTTATGAGTACTATTGTTGACATACAGGCACGAGAAATTATCGATTCACGCGGAAATCCGACCGTTGAGGTGGATGTAATCCTCGCCGGAGGAGAATTGGGACGCGCCGCTGTTCCTTCCGGTGCCAGCACCGGCGAGCATGAAGCACTTGAATTGCGCGATGGAAACGCAAAACGTTACGGTGGAAAAGGGGTTTCTAAAGCCGTTACAAACGTGACCGACCAGATATTCCCGGCGATCGAGGGAATGGACGCGCTCGACCAGTTGAGCATCGACAAGATCATGCTTGAGCTCGACGGAACTGAGACCAAATCGAAGCTGGGCGCCAACGCAATTCTGGCAGTGTCGCTGGCCAACGCCAAGGCAGCCGCTGAATCGTTGCGGATTCCGCTATTCAAATATTTAGGCGGGCCGAACGCGAAGGTTCTGCCAGTTCCGATGGCAAATGTTATCAATGGCGGCGCTCATTCCGATGCTCCTATTGATTTCCAGGAGTTCATGATCATGCCGAAAGGCTTTAGCAACTTCTCGGAAGGCTTGCAGGCGATCACAGAAATTTTCCATGCACTTAAATCGGTGCTGAAGAAAAAGGGCTTATCCACTGCGGTTGGTGATGAAGGAGGTTTTGCCCCGAAGCTCGACAGCGCGGAAGCGGCGATCGAGGTTATTCTCCAGGCAACCAAGGATGCTGGTTACAAAGCGGGCAAACAAATTTTCCTCGCGCTCGATGTGGCTTCCTCAGAATTTTACGACGCGAAATCGGGAGGCTATGTATTTAAGAAGAGCAGCGGCCGCAAATTGACTGGCGAAGAGTTGGTCAATTTCTACGTCGAACTCACCGGTAAATATCCCATCATCAGCATTGAAGATGGTTGCGCTGAAAACGACTGGAAAACATGGAAACTTCTCACCGATAAACTCGGCAGCAAGGTTCAATTAGTGGGCGACGATCTTTTTGTTACGAACGTTAAGTTCCTGCAAAAAGGAATTACCCAGGGTGTGGCCAATTCGATTTTGGTCAAAGTCAACCAGATCGGCTCTCTCACGGAAACCCTGGATGCGGTCGAACTTGCCCAGGAAAATCGTTACACCGCGGTGATCAGCCATCGTTCAGGCGAAACCGAAGATGCGACCATTGCCGACATCGCCGTAGCCACGAACGCGGGCCAGATCAAGACCGGTTCTTTGAGTCGTACAGACCGCGTGGCAAAGTACAATCAATTGCTGCGCATCGAACAGATGCTCGGCGAAAATGCCGTTTACGGCGGCAAAATGCGCGCGACCTGACCGGTCGAAGACTTAAGTCAAAGTGCCTGATTAAACCGC
>JAQGOX010000359.1 GCA_028293365.1 Verrucomicrobiales bacterium
ACAGTTATATTTAAGTCGGACACATCCTTGTTGGAATCCAACATGGTGCCCAAAATGTAATCGAGTTCTTTGCGATGCATATCTTAAAGGCGCGATCAATCTTCGTCGTCCGGCGGTGTCGTCAGGAAAGGCCGGAATTTCTTTTTGTCCAGGCATTTGTCGTAAGCTTCTTCAGGGGAAATGCGCTTCATGCGTATGTGTTCCATGATTGCGTCATCCAGCGGTTGATTTCCCAACTTCTTTCCAACCTGGATCATGCCGGGAATCTGATGCGTCTTGCCCTCGCGAACCAGGTTCGCGATGGCGGTGGTGAACACGAGAATTTCCAGGGCGGCGACGCGGCCTTTTTTATCGATTCGCTTGAACAGGTTTTGTGCGACCACGCCCCGCAACGCTTCTGAAAGAGTGGCTCGGATCTTGTTTTGTTGCTCGGCGGGAAATACGTCGATAATACGATCGACGGTTTTAGCCGCGCTCGGAGTATGAAGCGTCCCGAAAACCAAATGTCCCGTGCTAGCCGCAGTCAGCGCGAGTTCGATTGTTTCAAGATCTCGCAATTCACCGACCAGGATGATATCCGGGTCTTCTCGCAAAGCGCCCTTGAGAGCAGAAGCAAACGATTTCGTATGGATTCCTACCTCGCGATGGTTTACGAGCGAATTCTTGCTTTCGTGCACGAAT
Source organism: Verrucomicrobiales bacterium (assembly GCA_028293365.1). Taxonomy (GTDB): domain Bacteria; phylum Verrucomicrobiota; class Verrucomicrobiia; order Limisphaerales; family SXQI01; genus JAQGOX01. The sequence continues at coordinate 682 of JAQGOX010000359.1, forward strand.
TCGATCGGGTCTTCCACGGTCAAAATGTGGTCTTTTCGATTCTTGTTCGCGTAATCGACCATTGCCGCGAGCGTGGTTGATTTTCCAGATCCGGTCGGGCCGGTCACGACAACCAAACCTTTGTGCAGCATGGCAAACTTTTTGAGGACGGCAGGAAGAGGCGCGTCGAATTTTTCAAAATCTTCGAACGATAGTACCTTCGACGGGATTTGTCGAAAAACTGCGGCGCAGCCATTCTTCTGGTTGAAGAAATTCGCGCGAAAGCGGGAGACGCTGGGAATTTCATAGCCGAAGTCGACGTCGCCCGTTTCTTCGTATGTCTTAATTTTGTACTCTGGCGTTATTTCATAGAGCATCGCCTTGAGGGAATCGCTTTCCAGGGGCGGAAAATCGACCCGATGCAGTTCGCCGTTGATTCGCAGGATGGGAGGGTTGCCCGAGGACAAGTGCAAATCCGAGGCCTTTTGGTCGAACATCAAGTTAAAGAACGCATCGATTTTTGCCATAGATTCTGATCAGTGTTTCATTGTTTAATCAATTGGTGCCGAGACTTCAACGATAATGAACGCCCTGCGGAGCAAGCTTGATGCCGAAATCAGGCGTGACGGGGCGATCTCGTTTGCCCGCTTCATGGAGATAGCGCTCTATACTCCCGGGTTGGGCTATTATGAACGCGCCGACACTGTGGGCATCGCCGGCGACTTTTACACGAGTGTCAGCGTCGGGCCGGTTTTCGGGGAGTTGCTCGCCTTTCGGTTTGCCCGCTGGCTTGAAGGTCTTAAAGCCCCTCGGCTCCAATTGGTTGAAGGCGCCGCTCATCATGGCCATTTGGCCTTCGATATCCTGAATTGGTTTTCGCGGTACGAACCGGAACTTTTCCGCCGCATTGAGTACACGATCCTCGAGCCATCCGCCCTATTGCGACTGAAGCAGCAACAAACCCTCTCTTCCTTCGAGAAATCGCTTCGATGGATCACTTCGTGGGAGGATTTGCCCTCCCAACTAGCAGGAATTGTTTTCTCCAATGAACTTTTGGATGCTTTTCCGGTTCAAGTCATTTCTTGGAACAAGGCGCTCGGCAAGTGGCGGGAACTTGGTGTCACACTTTCAGGCGAAGCGTATGTTTGGACCACGCTCTCAAGTGGGTGCGTAAATATTGAATCTCCTCAACTTCCGGAGGAGCTGCTCGACGTATTGCCGGACGGGTTTAGAACTGAGATCAATCCAGCCGCTGTGGATTGGTGGCGCAGCGCTGCGAAACGGCTCCATTCGGGATGGCTCTTAACCATCGATTACGGATTGGAAACGGAAGACTTCTTCGTTCCGCAGCGCGCTGCCGGCACTCTGCGTTCTTATCGAAATCATCGGTTTTCGGAGGTCGTGCTGACCGATCCCGGGCTGCAGGATATTACCGCGCATGTTGATTTCACCAAACTGCGTCTCGCGGGTGAGTTGTGTGGTTTGAGCACCATTGTTGAATCCTCACAGGCCGGCTTTCTCACCAGGATAGTCGAGGAGATTGGGCGCTCGAGACCTTTTGACGAATGGACGCCGGTTCGTCTGCGTCAATTTCAGACATTAACCCATCCCGATCACCTGGGGCGAAATTTCCACGTTCTGGTTCAGGAACGGCGATAGATCATCTTTTTTTTGTCGAAAATGTATTGAATTTATTAGTCACGAATATTTGACAACAGAAACCTTTTCTGATGCTATAATGCTTCAATTCAGATCTTCCTTTTTTTATGAAAATGTTGCGCTTCACAGTCATTTTTGCCGCTTTGTGGATCTGCAGCAATCAGGTTTTTGCCGCAATCCTCGCGGAGAGTTCACAGCCGGCAATTACTGGAGTTCAAATTCAGGGAAGCAATTTAGTTGTGCACGCCACCGTTCCTCCCGGGGTTATCAAACTGACTCTGCAAGGACGTTCGCGAGTGGATGGCAGTGCGTGGTCTCCTCGGGCAGTACTTCGACTTGATGGCAAAGCTGACGAGGTTCAATTTGAAGTCAATCGCACTGCGGAAGTTGAGATATTGCGACTTCAGGCCAGTTATTCAGACCTGCCTGCAACGTTCTTCAAAGGCACCAATTCTTTTGCTGCTGGGGCGGACGCCGGAAATCGCGGCGTGGTGCTTGGGCCGACAGATGCAGGAGCTGGTTCGGCGGATATGGTGCGAGAAGTAGTCGAGTCGGATATTTGGCAGCTTGACGGAGATCGTCTCTATTTTTTCAACCAATATCGCGGACTCCAGGTCATGGACGTGAGCGATGCAACTGCACCACGCATACTCGGACAAGTCAGCCTGGCTGCCTCAGGAGAACAAATGTATGTTATCGGCGGGCATCACGCAGTGCTCCTGGCTCGCGACGGTTGCAATTCATCGTCCAATCACGTCGTGATAGTTGATGTTAGGAGTTCAATTCCAACGATTGTTCAGTCACTTCCCGTGGCAGGCTGGATACAGGAAAGCCGACTGGTTGGTAATGCTTTATATGTTGCCTCGCAAAATTACTTTCCCTCCAGCACCAATGCGTCGGTTTGGGAATCGGGTACAGTTGTTTCTTCCTTCGATTTAGCAGATCCAGCACATCCCGTAACGCAAAAGACCCTTTGGTTTCCCGCAGCCTACTCGACGACGGTACAAGCAACCGATAAGTTTCTCTTCGTAATTACTTCCGAAAACTGGAACGAGAGCGCGGTGCAAATCATCGATATCTCAGCCCCCGATGGTGTCATGGAATCGCTATCGAAAATTCAGACTGCCGGACGAATCGATGATAAATTTAAGATTCACATGTCTGGCGATGTTTTGACGACGATTAGTATGCGCTGGGGGAATCCAGGCAGCACTTTGACTGTTCTGGAAACCTTTTCAATGCTGAACCCGCGCAAGCCGGAACCGCTCGGTTCCCTCGAATTAGGAAAAGGTGAGCAACTGCACGCAACACAGTTTGACGGAGATCGCGTCTATATTGTGACATTCTTCCGTAAGGATCCCCTTTGGATTGTTGACCTTGCCGATCCGGCGCGTCCCCACATTACAGGCGAGCTTCAAGTTCCTGGTTGGTCCACCTATATCAAGCCTCTGGGAGATCGGCTCGTGAGCATTGGTGTCGATCCAACCAATGATTGGCGCGTTACCGTTTCCCTGTTTAACGTTGCCGACGCTGCTGCACCTTCCCTGCTGAGCCGCGTTGCTCTGGGGGAGAACTATTCATGGAGCGAGGCGAATTACGATGAAAAAGCTTTCAACGTTTTGCCAGATGATGGATTGATTCTCTTACCGTACGCCGGTTATTTAACCAATGGTTATACCCAACGCATGCAGTTGGTTGATTTCAACCGCGATGCGCTTAAAGTTCGAGGCAGCATCGAACACGATATGACCCCGCGCCGCGCCACGGTGCATCGGGATAGTGTTCTTTCCATTTCGGGCCGCGACTTGCTATCGGTCAATATTTCCGATCGTGATCAACCAGTGATTAAAGCGGATCTTCCGTTGTCGTGGACGGTTGATCGCATTCTCGTTAAAGATGCGTACCTGATCGAAGTCGAAAATGGCGCCGCCTGGTATTACAATGGAACGCAACCCACTTTGCGGATTGCAGATGCGGCGAATCCTGAAGGGGTTTTAAATGCTCTCACATTGAGCAACGCGTGGCCGATTGTGGGAGCGGAAGTGCACGGGAATGTTTTGTATATCGCTCAAGCATCCTCTGCTTCTCCCAACCAAATGTGGTTTTTTCCAGTTGTGACAACTACGGATGGCGATACGACGAACATTATTCAGAACCCAATACTGCTGACAACTGCGTTTGACCTGACACAGTTGCCGAAGGTTTCCGCTGCCGCATCTGTTCAAACCGAACTTAGTTCAAACAATTACGTTTCCGATCTTCGGCCTCTTTGGCCTCGCGATAATCTTTTAATTTGGGCGAATACGACGAGCTTTTATCCGTGGATTTTTATGGGGGCCAATACGATGATTCCGGGCCTCTGGCGTCCCTGGGGCGGTTTTGGCGGAGCGAGCGCGTTTTATGCGATCGATACATCGTCGCCTCTCTCCCCTGAGGTGCGCGCAACACTGAATCTTTCCTCAAATTCCTGGTCCATGAGCAATCCTTTGGTCGTGAACGGTTTAATTTACGTTAGCCACCAAAGTTTTGATCTCGTCCGTTTGCCTCTTCCTTCAGGTTCGATTTCTGACGGGGCAAAAAGTGGGGCAACCGATTCGACCAACACGGTTCAAACAACTTACGACTATTCGATTACGAGAAATTATTTGGATGTTCTCGATTTTTCTGATCCGAAGGATCCAGTCGCAAGGAAACCGGTCAACATTCCCGGATCGCTGATTGGCGCTTCAGCCGACGGCGCGTTGTTATATACTACCGGATCGCATTGGACCACCAATACTCTGGACGCGTGGATTGAATGGCTTGATGCCAGCGCTTATGATGGCGTTGCGGCCTATCTGCTGGATTCCGTTCAGTTGCCAGTGCAATGGCCCCATCCGATCACAGTTTTCGGCACCAATATTTGCCTGGGGGTGCCGGCCACCACGAATGCCCCGGATCAGTTGCAGATTCTCGCGTTGGATTCGAAAGGGAAATTCACGTCCCGACAAGGCCTCAAATTGGAGAATTCGGCACAGCAACTGGAAGTCGCGGGTAAATTCCTTCTTTTACAGACCGGGACCGATTTGAAGCTCTACACTAATTCGCCCGATGCGATCATCTCTGCAGGTGGTGGCACCGGGACATCGTGCTACTATTATTTTCAGCCAAACAAAGCAGCAACAGGTGAGAGTGGTGTCTGGCTGCCTCTCGGCGATTATGGCGTTTTGAAGATCAACGCCTCGAAGTAATCCGACCCTTCCCGCAAGATCAGCGAATGGAACTTTTGGCGCTTTGTCTCGTTTCCGCACTTGCGGGGTTCATCGATTCGGTCGTGGGCGGCGGCGGACTGATCCAATTGCCTGGATTATTCCTGATATTGCCGCCGCAGTTGGCTGCTTCGATCCCGATGGTTTTTGGAACCAACAAGCTGGCCTCTATTTGCGGAACAACGACCGCTGCGGTTCAATATTCAAGGAAAGTGCAATTGCCCTGGGCCACGGTTCTGCCTGCGGCGATCGTCGCGCTGTTTTTCTCTCTTTTAGGCGCGCATACCGTCTCAATTCTGCATCCGTCCGCCCTTCGTCCACTTGTGTTTGTTCTGCTTGTAATCACTGCGTTGATCACTTACGCACGGAAGGATCTTGGAGATATCCATGCACCCCGCTTGAGTTCCAGAAGGCAAAGCGTTGCGGCAGTGATTACCGGGGCCATAATTGGCTTTTACGATGGTTTTTTTGGACCGGGCACAGGAACATTTTTGATCTTCATCTTTATCGGCGTTTTTGGGTTCGATTTTCTGATCGCCTCAGCTAGTGCAAAAATCGTAAATGCGGCGACAAATCTCGCCGCAGTGAGTTATTTCGCGAGTACGAATCAAATACTGTACCGCTATGCCATACCTATGGGACTCTGTAATATTTGCGGTGCGCTGCTGGGGAGCCGGATGGCGGTCTTAAAGGGTAATCGCTTTGTGCGGGGATTTTTTTTGCTCGTGGTCACCGCGTTAATAATGCGGCTCGGGTACGATTTAATTCCAAAAGCAAAGCCATAAAAGCCTGTCGAAGTTAATGTACAGACGCGTGGCGGGAGACATCGGTGGGCGGAAATTCATGCGCCCCAAGGGCGCGAGGTCAACCAAGACGCCAAACGATCCTGGCTTTATCCAGGTCGTATGGCGACATTTCCATCTTTACACGATCGCCGACAGTGATACGAACAAAGCGCTTGCGCATTTTGCCCGAAATCGTTGCTAAAACGGGGTGTTTATTGTCCAGCTCGACACGAAACATCGTGCCTGCGAGAACGGTCAGGATGCGACCTTCAACTTCAATATGTTCCTTCATTAATTATTCGTTCGACCTGTCAAGCTGGCCGTGAGCTGATTAATTTTGCTCCCTTACTGGCAAGGAATTCCTGGATGGCCACGATCTGGCCAAGCTGGATCGAGACTCCCTTTTGTTTCGCGGTCTTGAGGCGCTTAAAATGAGCAAGGCGTTTGCCCAGGCTAAGAATATGAATTTGCGAGTTTTCAACTTCCCAAATCTGTCCCCCTTCAATCGCTGGTATCGCTGGAGTTTTCGTCAACATCCGGCCACAATGCCACATGAAAACGCGGAAGTCAGGGATTAACTTGAAAAATCTGCTGGCCACCGTCGAAGTCTCTCTCGATTGGGCGCCTTCCAACTCAACGCCAATCATAATTGAAACTGATGCTGATTCGTTCTTCCTCTGACTGATTGGCCGAAACTTCGTGCCTCAGCCAGCTTTCAAAAAGGATCAGTTTGCCCGCCTCCGCCTTGTACTTTGCATGCGTCTGGTTTACGGGCCTGCAATCGGCCCGTTTTGGCGGAGCGGCCATGAATTTGCTGAGACGGGGATCCTCAAACTTGATCGCGGACGCATTACGCGGCGTGCGCACGTAATAAGTGCCACTGATAAACGAGAGGGGGTGCAAATGAAGGCTGTGCACCACCTGTTTGGGCATGATATTCACCCAGCAATCGGTCATTTCCACCTTTTTTCCCCTTAGATCCATATCAAGGTGACGGATGTATTTATGGACATGTTTCGTGATTTTCGCCTCCAGATCCATGAATGTGGAGGAAAGTTTGTGCAGGTTTGCCATTGATGCATACGAAGTGTAACCTCCCGGATAACTGTTTTTGGACCAACGCTGCCCCTCCCGATCATAATCACGTATCTGCAAACATTCCTCCCAAAGTTCGCGGTTAAAGACCGCTGCACCTTTCGGCTGCAAATCGGCATAATAAATAAAAGTCGGAAACCATGGTCGGATCGTCATTGAAACAATGTTGAATTTTCTTGTGCAAAATTCCAAGCCTTTGCGACATCTCTTCTTCTTGAAATATTTGCTTCAATTCATGTGTCAACCTGCGCAAGCGCGGTTTGGCGGGATTTTGGGTTTGTTCATCACGATCCCGGTGCTGGCAGGCAGTGTTTTTGCAGAAACTGCCGGAACCAATTGGCAGGCCTCGCCTTTCTGGTGCTTGCAGACCGAGTTAAGCCCTGCAACCCTGGTGTTTTCGAAAGATCGCGATCTCCATCTTTTCAACCAATCAATCAGCTCTCCGGTCGGTCCGCCTTCCCATATCGCCATTGGAAGTCCGTTTGGTTTGGTTATTTCCACGAATGATCTCCCGGTGAATACAAGTACGATGAGCGAATGCTGGGCAGTGGTCTGGTTTTCGGGGTCACGGGGTTGGACGAACTGGGACGTTCCCTGGCTGATTGCGTTTCAGCACAAGCCTCTCCGCCTGCGCGTGGATGACACGGGTGTGAAACTGAACTTTGCTCACGAAGCCGGTTACGTAGCGATAATGCCGCTCTACGGTTATGAGAAATTCCCTCAGTCCACTGCCGATCAAAGCCGGTTTAACGGGAAGCATAAGCTCGAAACCTGGAAATGGGCTAAGGGATTGCCGCGCGAAGTGGTGCAGCGGGTACGCTATTGGTCCACGGCGCTACACGAATTTCCGATCCATTGCACTGATGAAATCAGCGTCGATCGTGGGCAGGACTCGGTTACGATCCGACAGAATATTCAATGGTTGTCTATATTTGATAATTGGAACAGCCCGCATATCCGGTTGAATCCCATCAGTCCGCCGCTGGGATTGGCATCGCTCGATAGAACATTTCCGGTTCGATTTTCATCGACGCCGTTCGACCTCGATTTCGCAACCCCCTATGGACCGCTTTTGGCAGTTGAGAAATTGACCTCGGTCGATGCCACTTTTCCGTTGCTTCGTTTTATCAACGAAATGGAAATTACCGAACTGCCTCCGACCAACGCACCTCCCATTGTCACGGCTGCCCTCAAAAAACTCCGCGAGACTGCGGTGAAAAAATTTCAAGACCCGTCCAAATATCGATACGACCAGGGAGGGTTAAACAATTTTTGTTGGGCTATCATGGGAGATGCCTGGTACGCCAAAGGGCTTCCCTATTACGACGAACCGACCCGCGCAATCGCACTCAGCAGTCTTCGGAAGTATTTTCATGAGGATGTTCTCGTTACAAATCGGTTTAAGCTGCGTGAATATCCGAAAGGTTCCGGTCATACCTACTATTTCCTCGAAGCACCGGGTATCGGTTCATGGGGTGTTCCAGGTGAGGGTGGAAAATTTGGCGCCGATCTCCTTGAAACGCTCTGGGCTTATGCGCAGTACAGTGGCGATTGGGACTTGATCAAGGGTCGGTGGGATTTGGTGAAAAAACTATTCATTACCCCTGCGGAAACCCGTTGGGTTGGTTTCGGCCGGGACGCTATTGCGGAGCTTGGTGACGAAGCTGCGCCGTCCCTGGCAATGGCCCGGATGGCCTATGCCGTCGGTGATTTGGATACTTACAATTACGCGTCGAGCGTTTTTGTGCGCGAGTTAACTCATCTTCAATTGAAGGAACGCAGCGCCCAATACTTCCGGGACTACCAGCCCTGGCACTCGTTCGAAGTGATGGATGCCGAGGTTTATCTGACCCATCTTGGGGGTGGCACAGCCGGCTGGAGAATGGACGGCCCGAAATTTCCAAAAGAGGCCACCGAACGTCTATTCAACAACCGTTGGGTTCGGTTCAGGAACGAAGATGTCGCTCGTTTTTATCGAGACTACTGGGCGGCGGATGTCCGCAATGAAATGGACTTATTACAAACCCGCCTGGACCCGAAAGGGCGTACGCAAAACGATTTTCATACCGTGCCCTCGTTAGTGCAAATTCGATCTCTATTGTTGAACGAAGCACCGGAAGCGTTAGGCCAATTAGGAGCGCCAGAGCTATTTACCGGTCCGGCTTCGGTCGTCATCGCGAGCTGCATTTCAATTTTGCGAACATGTCATCCGACGCATTATGCGAGAATTATCCCCAAAGATAAGCCGTCCGAATTTGTAGCTGGGATCGAGCGGGAATCGTTCGGTCCCAGCCCCGTTTTGACTCAAGCGATCCGGACGAATTTCAGAAACACGGACCGGGAGGAACAGGGTCACTGGCCCGAAATTACATGGTGGGGTTGGAAATCCGCAGGAAAGGATTTTTGGTCCTTTGGGCAAATTGTACCCGGTAACGACGGTTCAATTTCCCGACCGGAAACGATCCGCCTCAACTGGAATGCTCAAGTCACAGTTTACCGCTAAGCCGGGTATTTGAAAAAAACCACAGTCGGACCAGTCGATGACAAGTGCCCAGTGCAAAATTTTTGAGAAGATTCTCCTTGTCATGAAGATCAAAGGGCATATCTTAAGTGTCTTCTTGGGACGCGGGGTGGAGCAGCCCGGTAGCTCGTCAGGCTCATAACCTGAAGGTCGTTGGTTCAAATCCAGCCCCCGCAACCAATTTTATTTCGGTTTCAAGAATCACTGCAGAACTTTTTGTTTTTTCACCCAATCGATCACAATGTCGCGCATCAGCGTGTCGCCCGGTGGAGGAAACTGAAGGCCGTTGGTTCCCATTTGGGCTTGGTTTACGGCCACAAAATCGCTCACGGCCAGTGTATATACTTTTTGAGGAATAACCGCATTTTGTCCGGTAACTGAGGGGGGTAGATCGCTTCCTTTAAAGCGCCCGATTACTACACGATTATCGAATGGATGAATATTCCAGATATGTCGTGCCAGAATGGTTCCCCGCGGCAATTGATCGCGAATACCGCCGATATTTGCGAACGCGAAATCCACGCCCAGTTGTTCTTTGAGGGCACGCTCTGTGAGTTCCTTCACCTCTGGCTTCGTAAACTCGCGCGCGGCGGTTCCAATCGGTATATCAACCACACTGGCGACCCGTCGTTCCCAGGCCTGCACCGCGGCGTTCACCAAGGGATCGGGCTCGATATTCGCCACGGGAATTGCCCGCCAATTGATGCTGACGACTTTCCCCCTTTCTTTGGACCATCCAAGATCAAGGCGTCCCAATTCTCTGCCATAATTTGCAACACTCACAACGATACCGCTTCCTACTTTTCGAGGCTCTTTCATTGAGAGATGCGGATGGCCTGCGATGACAGCCGTTAATTCAGGAAATTGCCGGGCAAGCGAATCGGACTCCGGATCTCTGAGATGCCCGAGAACGATAAAGATTTCGGCTTTGTTTTTGAGGGAATCTAATTCGTAGCGCACCGATGTCAGAATGCTTTCAACCTTCGTTTCACCGAGAAGATTGGGTGTCGTAAGATGCGGAAGATCCTCAGTCAAAAGTCCAATGACAGCTATTCGAACACCTTTTACCACGAAAATGCGGTCGGGAGAATCTGCCAGGATTTTCTTTTTGCCATCTATAACATTGGCGCAAAGAATAGGGAAATTCGCAACCGCACAGAAGTTTGAGATTTGTTGCCAACCGTAATCGAATTCATGATTGCCCAGTATCGTCGCGTCAAATCCCATTAAGTTCGCCACTTCAAATATCGGTAGGCCCTTGTAAATCGTCGAAACTGGTGTTCCCTGAACCATGTCGCCGGCATCGAGTAACAGCGAATCCGGTGTCAGCTTTTTCTGCTCCAGGATAGTTGCCCGCAATTCCGCAAATCCACCTTTACCATTTGAATCGGGGAGAAGATGCGCATGAAGGTCACTCGTGTGCAGGAGAGTTATAGTTGTAATCTCGTCCGCCGCGCATGGAAAGAAAACCAAGAGAATTGCAACCAGCAACCACGCCATGTCTTTAAATCTCATAAACTCGGTCCCGGAGCAGATAGTCGAACGTGAAACTGAATTGAGACGCATTCATGGCTTTTAAAGCTCGCGGTCATTAGAGTAGGATCATGGCTATACCATGAAAATAAGGAACATTTTTATTCCCTCGTCGTCCAATATTCGATTCCATTCGCTCTGTTCCATGTTTTCTCCCGGGCAACTCGGCTTTGTATTAGTCGTGCTTGGCATGGCGATTTCTGGCGTTCTCGCGGCACCCACCGACGAGGTTTATCATCTCGGTCCGGACTCCGAACAGCATGAAGGCGCTCCCCATGGAAAGGTGATTGGACCGGAAACATTGGCCAGCCAGGTCTTCACCAATACGACTCGCCATTACTGGATCTATGTTCCGGCGCAATACGATCCCTCAAAGCCGGCCCGTCTGATGATATTTCAGGACGGCCACGCTTTCGTAAATCTCACGGGCGAGTACCGTATACCGAACGTTTTCGATAACCTGATCTATCGGCGCGAAATGCCGATTACTATCGGTGTTTTCATCAACCCCGGACACACTCCCGAACAACAGGAGTCTTCATCCAAGGACTGGGGCGATCGCATTAACAATCGTGGCACCGAGTACAATGAATTGAATGACAAGTACACACGAATGATTGTGGACGAGTTGCTGCCGGTCCTGAATGCGAAGTATAACATTTCAAAAGATCCCGAAGACCGTGCGATCGCCGGCGCCAGCTCCGGTGCAATCTGTGCATTCACTGTGGCATGGCATCGCCCGGATCAATTCCGCAAAGTCATCAGTACCATCGGCAGCTTCACCAATATCCGGGGCGGCCACGCCTATCCGGATATGATCCGGAACAGCGAGCGTAAACCCATTCGTGTTTATTTGCAGGATGGCCTCAACGACAATCGCGGCACGCGGCGTGATGGTTCTTATGACCCCAAGTGGGATTGGCACACACAGAATATCAGGATGGTTGATGCACTGACCGCGAAAGGTTATGATTTAAATTATTGTTGGGGGATCGGCACGCATTCGAACAAGCAGGGTGGGGCGATCATGCCGGAAATGCTGCGCTGGCTGTGGCGCGATTACCCACGCCCTGACGATCCGAAAAACGACGGGAATCGCAAGTTGTTTGTTTCAGAAAGCGGCGAATCCGCGCCGGCGGGTTCGGGTAAGTAGAATGGATGCTGAGTTCTACGGCGGGAGGGAGGCTCAGCCCTGATTGCAAACGGCGATTTGTCGCTTAGACTTTTTGCGTGTGACCAGGTTCAGGCTGATGACAGGGAAACGGAAGGAACCATCGCGAAGGGGCTTCACGCTTGTGGAACTCCTGGTGGTGATCGCAATCCTTGCGGTACTATCATCTCTGCTGCTCCCGGGGGTAGCGCGAGCCAAAGCCCGTGGGAACCAGCTTTTTTGCGCGAATAACCTGCGCCAATTGAACATGGCATGGAGCCTTTACTCGCACGACAATAGCGACCGGCTCGCCTACAATTTGGGCGCGACGGAGATAACTCAAAACCTTTCAAAAGGACTTCACTATAATTGGGCCAATAGCGTGTTGAACTGGGAACTGGACCCGGCCAATACAAACGTGACACTTAATACAGACGCTTCGTTAGGCGCGTATCTTGGCAAAGCCGGACGAGTGTTCCAATGTCCGGCAGACAATGTGGTCAGCGGAGTTCAGCGCGATGCGGGATGGCACGAACGCAGCCGCAGTGTTTCGATGAATGCAATGGTGGGAGACGCCGGCGAATTCACCCGCGATGGTTCGAACGTAAACAATCCTTTCTACCATCAGTTCCTGAAGATGAGCGAATTTCTTTTCCCCAGTGATGTTTTCGTTTTCGTTGAGGAACATCCCGATAGCATTAACGACGGATATTTCATCAATAAAGCTTATTACTGGGAATGGCGTGATCTGCCCGCTTCATATCACGATGGATGTGCCAATCTTTCCTTCGCCGATGGACACGTCGAGGCTCATCGATGGGTCAATGCCAGCACCAGAAAGCCAGCCCGACCCGATGCGGCTGGTTTGCCTTTTGATTTGCTGGATAATGATCATGCTGACTTCGATTGGCTGATGAAACGTACCAGCACGCACTGATCGTGAGGAGACCAGGGAACTGAATCCCCACCACAGCGTGACGAACCGACTTTGGCGATAGGCGATTTCTGTAACCGAGTGGCTTCTGCCAAGGTCATACCTGTATCGATGCAACTGGAAATGAAATCACAAGGATCCAAGCACCGTTCCGGCAACCTGGTAGCGTGCGTTTCTCTCATGGTTTGGTTGGCAACCTTTTGCGGCAGGGCGGACAATTGGCCGCAATGGCGCGGGCCGCTCGCAACTGGCGTCGCACCGAACGGGACTCCGCCCACTGTCTGGAGTGAAACCAATCACATTCGCTGGAAGGTTCGGGTCCCGGGGAGCGGGACGGGCACACCGATTATATGGGACAAGCAGTTATTCATTGAAACAGCGATCCCAATTGGCAAAAAGAGCGGCGTCGGCGCGCCACTGAACTCGCCGCTTCCGGATAAACCGCAAGCAGGTCCCCGTGGCGGCGGCCAGATGCGATCTGAAAAGCCCGATCAGGTTTATCAATTCGTATTGATTTGCCTTGACCGGTTAACTGGAAAAACAGTTTGGCAGCAGATTGTCCGTGAAGAGATTCCCCACGAGGGTTTTCACGCCGGTGATGGCAGCTTTGCCTCCTCTTCCGCCGTTACTGACGGTAAAATGGTGTATGCTTATTTCGGCTCACGCGGTTTGCATGCCTACGACTTTTCGGGGAATAAAAAATGGGAACACGATTTCGGCAAGCTGCACATGAAAAACGAGTTCGGCGAGGGAAGTTCTCCGGCGCTGTTCGGCGATTTCATTGTGGTGGTTTGTGATCAGGAAGGGGATTCATTTGTCGAAGCATTGGACAAGAATACGGGCAAAAGTTTGTGGAAGAAATCGCGTGAAGAGCATACTTCCTGGGCGACTCCATTGATCGTCGATTTTCAAGGTAAACCGCAGGTTATCACCGATGCCAGCGGCAAAATTCGGAGTTACGACCTTGCGACTGGAAATGTAATTTGGGAGTGCACCGGTTTGACGGCCAATGTTATTCCAACACCGGTCTATGCGGATGGACTGGTGTATTGCACCAGTGGATTCCGCGGCAATGCTTTGTTGGCGATAAAACTGGGCGCAACAGGTGACCTAACAGGCACCGATGCGATTGCCTGGAGCCGAAACAAAGGTACACCGTACGTTCCATCGCCACTTTTCTACAATGGACGACTGTATTTGTTTGGCGGAAATAACGGCATACTTTCCTCGCTCGAGGCGAAGACAGGCAAAGTATTGATCGACGCGGAACGTCTCGCTGATATTCCGGGTGTTTATGCTTCGCCGGTCGCCGCAGCTCAACACATATATCTGGTGGGCAGAAATGGTACGAGTCTGGTGATTAACAACTCCGAGAAACTTGAAGTGCTCACAACGAATCACCTGGATGAAAAATTCGATGCATCTCCCGCTATCGCTGGCAATGAGTTGTTTTTACGGGGCCAGGAATATCTTTATTGCATCGCGGAATGAACTTTAGGAAAGGAATTCTAGCAAACTGTAAACGGATTATGCGCCGTGCCTTGAAGGCTTTTGCGGATCGATCACTCGATCCTTATGCCTTGCGAATAAATGCTCATTTTTCCGTGTTCGTATTTGCAGGTTAAATGACGGCGAATCAAATCGGCGGATAAAAACTCATTCGAGGATTTTGCGACCAGCAGCGCGGTCGAATAGGCATCGGAGTCGGTCGCTGAATTGCAGATAGCTGCTGTCAATGCAGAGTTGCGGGCCGGCCAGCCGGTCCGCGGATCAATAATATGACCCAGAACGACACCGTCGGCCTCGAATGCTTTACCCCAGACCGCCGAAACTGATAAAGCTTCATCTCGCAGTTCAATCACCGCTAAAGTTCGTCCGCATTGAGCCGTCAGAAGCTTTTCCGCGAGCGAGTGTTCGGCATCGGGGGGAACTTCGATGGCGACGCGCCAAGGCTGCCCGTTGGGTGCAGTCCCCAGCGCAGCCGAGGTACTGGTCCCTCCGTGAAGAAAGGCATTTTGAATTCCGGCTTCCCGTAGAAGTTCAATCGCTCTGTCGATGGCGTAACCTTTGCCAATGGAGCCAAGATCCAAAATCGTTCCGCTTTTCTTGAATCGAATTGAGAGGCTCTCTTTTTTCAATTCTAGAAGTTCAAAACCTGTGACCGAACGCGCCGCTTCGAGCACTTTCCGCCCGGGTAACTCACCGGAGCCGTTCATGAATCCCCAACAGCGGGACAAAGGGCCAGACGTTATGTCGAATGCGCCATTGGTTTGTAGGGAAATCGATTGAGCGCGTTCCAGTAATACAAATAATCGTGGTTCCACCGGCACCGGTTCCCTGGCCGCGTGTCGATTGATTCGGCTTAATTCGCTGTCGGGACGATAGATGCTTAGCTGACGTTCCAGATTTTCGATTTCGTCGAGTGCTTCCTCCGCGGCAGCGCGAAGGCGCATTTCATTTTCACCGTGCAGGACGATTTCAAAGCGGGTCGCCATCGCATTTCGAGCGACTGTGACGCAGGATCGCATAAAGCAACGGAGTAAAAAAAGAAACGGCGCCGCTGGTTTTGCGGCGCCGTCTTGAGAAACTCTTCAGTTAGGACAGTTCGGTACTGCCATAGGTTAGGGGTGGCACCTCCCGGCCATCCCCCGTGGTCACTCGACGCGTTTTTTCATCAAACAAACACGCAATTTTGAGACGGTCGGACATTTCCGCCAATGAAATGACGGTCTGTGCACGAACGGCCAAATCAATGTTGCAATTTGTCTTTGGATTGTTCGAC
>JAQGOX010000931.1 GCA_028293365.1 Verrucomicrobiales bacterium
CTTTTGCTGAACCTTGCGGTTGGCGCCCAGATTTATCTGAAAGCCTCGCCAGCTTCGGAGAAGGATAGTGTTTATCCGAACGTGGAATTATTCATGCGCGTGATCGAGCGGGTGCGTCAGGATTACGTGGATGGTGAAAAGCTTTCATACCAGGACCTCGTTTATGCGGCGCTTAAAGGAATGGTCGGCACCCTTGATCCCCACAGCGAGTTCATGGAGCCGGTGAAATATACCGAACGCCGCAGCGACACGGAAGGTGCGTTCGGCGGTGTGGGGCTCTTGATTACGCTGAAGGATAATATTCTAACGGTCATCTCGCCCACCGAAGACAGTCCGGCCTTCAAAGCGGGCATTTTGGCAGGGGATAAGGTGGTGAAAATCGATGGCGTGAGCACTGAGAAAATGGGCGTTCCTGACGCGGCGCAGAAATTACGAGGCGAACCGGGCACCGACGTAACGATCACGGTCGCGCGTCCGAATTCACCACAGGTCAAGGACTTTAAATTAACGCGCGCGGTGATCAAGGTGGACACGGTCAAAGATATCAACGGACGCCGGGAGTTTCCGATTGGCGAGCACAAAACCGGCTACATCCGCCTAACCCAATTTACCGAACAAAGCAGTTCGGATCTGCAGCAGGCGTTGAAAAAGCTCGATGGGCAGGGCATGCAGGGTTTGATATTGGATTTGCGAAATAATCCCGGAGGCCTGCTCGATCAAGCCATTAAAGTCTGCGAAATCTTTCTTCCACACGGACAATTGATCGTTTCGACTGAAGGGCGCTCACCGCGAATGAAAACCGAAGAGTATAAAGCGCAGGGTCGTGATCTCTATCCCAAATTACAAATAGTTATTCTGGTGAACGGCGGCAGCGCGAGCGCCGCGGAAATTGTTTCCGGCTGTCTTCAGGATTTGGGCCGCGCTTTTATCATGGGTGAACAGACCTTTGGCAAAGGTTCGGTTCAAAGCATTTTACCTTTGCCGGACGGTTCCGCACTGGTTCTAACAACGGCCAAATATTATACACCCAGTCATAAGGTGATTCATGAAAAGGGAATAACGCCGGACAGCATTATTCCGATGTCAATCGAAGAGGAGGAAGCGCTTATGCTAAAGCGGGTTCCCGGCGGCTTTGAAACCCTGGACGAGCCCTTGCGCGAGAAGGCGAGAACTGCGCGCGATATTCAACTTGAGCGTGCCACTGATTTCCTTCGAGCCATGAATCTCTACCGCGAGCGAGTCGAAATCACGGGGCGGGCAGAAGGGAAGATGGCGGCCCGGTAACGTGAACATTTTCGAGATGGGTGCCATGAATTCGGAGGATCGCGGCTGAAGATCTTAGCAATCGAGACTTCGTGTGACGAAACGAGTGCCGCTTTGATCGAAGGTGGAGTAGTACGTTCCAATGTGGTTTCCTCCCAAATTAAAATGCACGCCGAGTACGGGGGTGTGGTTCCCGAACTTGCGACACGAGAACATTTACGGAACCTGATTCCCGTATGCAACCAGGCACTGGATCTCGCTGGAATTACAATTGGTGAGATTGACGCAGTGGCCGCGACGCAGGGACCGGGCCTCCCCAGTGCGCTGCTCATAGGACTCTATGCCGCCGAATCACTGGCTTTTACGCTCGACAAGCCGTTCGTCCCGATCCATCACCATGAAGCTCATCTTTATTCTGCGTGGGTGAGCGGCGATCCCTTGCGCGCGGAGTTTTCTTCGTTTGAGCCTTCGGTTTCTTTAATAGTGAGCGGTGGACATACGTTGCTCGTGCTGGTTGAGGCGATGTTGAAACACCGCGTGCTTGGTGGAACCATTGATGATGCGGCAGGCGAGTGCTTTGATAAAGTCGCGAAATTGATTGGGTTACCGTATCCCGGAGGACCGGAGTTGGACCGGCTGGCTCAATCCGGAAATGCCAAAGCATATGCGTTCCCGCGTCCGATGATTCACGATCCCACTGATGATTTCAGCTTCAGCGGTCTAAAAACGTCGGTCCGATATTTTTTACGCGACCATCCCGAAATACTCGATTCCCGTGCCGCTATTCAGGACTTATGCGCCAGCGTTCAGGCTGCGATCGTCGAAGTTCTCGTCAAAAAAACCGTGCGGGCGGCGCTGCGAAATGGAGTAAAATGCGTCACTGCTTCCGGCGGTGTGATGTGTAATCGGACGTTAAGAATTGATCTCGCGTCAGCATGTGCCTCCGCCGGTCTAGGATTGCGCGTAACCGACCGAGTTATGTGCACGGATAACGCAGGAATGGTTGGTGTATTAGCGGAACAAAAATTACTCCGTGGTGGCGGTTTCAAACGTTACGATTTTGAAATCGCTCCTGGTTTGGCGCTTGGGTAAAATGTTTCGCCGGTCATAGAATCAGCATGGCGTCGCCGTAGCTAAAGAAACGGTACTTTAGTTCAATCGCCTCCCGGTAGGTGCGCAGGATAAATTCACGGCCCTCGCTTTTACCGGGTTTTGCGAACGCACTCACCAACATCAAAAGAGTTGATTCAGGCAGGTGGAAATTGGTGAGCAACGCATCCACGATTTTAAATTCGCGCGGTGGATAAATAAATATGGCGGTCCTGCCGTTTGCTTCCCGCAAGCCGGATTGCTGAACGGCCGCGACCGATTCCAGGACGCGAAGGGTGGTGGTGCCGACCGCGATAATCCGGCCCCCTCGAGCTTTCGTCTCATTGATGAGAGTGGCGGTTGCTCCTGGAAGATAATAGCGTTCTTCGTGCATTCGATGGGCTTCAATTCTGGCAGTCTTGACCGGTGCGAAGGTCCCGGCGCCAACGTGCAAGGTTACCTCCGCCACATTTACCCCGTGCCTGCCAATTTCTGAGAGCAACTCCGGCGTGAAGTGCAGGCCAGCCGTCGGAGCCGCCACCGAACCTGGCGGTTTGGAATAAACGGTTTGGTATCGAGTTAAATCTTCCGCGCGATGTTGAGTCGTTTCTCGCTCAATGTACGGGGGGAGGGGCATTTCTCCGAACGCCGGTAGATCATTCAGGATGTCGGTCGTGCCGCTGAAGCGCAGCCGTCGGTGTCCCGTTTCGTTCTTTTCCAGAACCGTTGCCGAAATTGGCGAAAGCTCTGATAAATCATCGAGCAAAAAGATGGTGCCGCCAATCGGAACTTTCTTTGCCGGCCGCAACATTGCCCACCAATCGTTCGTCGCAATCTGCTCCAGCA
>JAQGOX010000398.1 GCA_028293365.1 Verrucomicrobiales bacterium
TCCTGCCCGCGCATGCCGTTATCGACATCGGCACCGGCCGCAAGCACAGCGCAGTTTCGGCCGCACCCTGGGGTAGCGCGAGCATCCTTACGATTTCATGGGCCTACATCGCGCTCATGGGGCCGGATGCTCTCACGGATGCGACCAAAATCGCGATTCTTAATGCAAATTATATCGCGCATCGTCTCGCGCCGTATTATCCGGTGCTTTACAAGGGGAAAAGCGGATTTGTTGCGCACGAATGTATTCTCGATTTGCGCCAATATAAGAGTGTGACTGTTGAAGATGTGGCGAAGCGTTTAATGGACTACGGCTTTCACGCGCCAACCATTTCCTGGCCAGTTCCGGGAACCATGATGATCGAACCGACTGAAAGTGAAACCAAGGAAGAGATGGACCGCTTTTGCGAATCCTTAATCGCGATTCATGCCGAGATTAAAGCGATTGAGAATGGCCGCGTGGACAAGCAAAACAACGTCATCAAAAACGCTCCTCATACTGCCGAATCTGTTATTTCCGACAAATGGGATCGACCCTATCCCCGCGAACAAGCCGCTTTTCCGGCTCCGTGGCTGCGTCAATACAAGTTTTGGCCCGCAGTAGGGCGTATTGACAACGTTTTTGGCGATCGCAATTTGGTTTGCTCCTGCGTTGGAATGGAGGCTTACCAGAACTAGGGTTTTACGAAATTTAACGAGCCGATTTCACTCTCAGTGAACCTTTTGTTAATAAACATGCATAACTCTATTGACATACTGTAGATTACTGGCAATATCGTTTGGTCATGAAGAATTGCGAAACCATTCGTCACTTGAAAAAAATCTTATCCTTTGTATCCGCGTTGGTCCTGCTGTCGACCGGGCCTGCCGTCTTCGGAAAGGACCCAATGCTAATCAACGTCTCCTATGATCCGACACGTGAATTGTATCAGGAATTCAACGCCGCGTTTGCAAATTATTGGAAAGCGAAATCGGGACAAGGGGTTACAATTAAACAATCACATGGGGGATCGGGTAAACAGGCACGCTCCGTAATTGATGGTCTCGAAGCTGATGTTGTTACGCTGGCCCTCGCGTATGACATTGATGCCATCGCGCAGCGATCCAAATTGCTTCCCGCGAACTGGCAAACTCGCCTCCCGAACAACAGTTCGCCATATACGTCCACGATTCTATTTCTCGTGCGTAAGGGAAATCCGAAGGGGATCAAAGATTGGGAGGATCTGGTTAAGCCTGGCGTAGCCATCGTCAGCCCAAACCCAAAAACTTCTGGGGGTGCCCGTTGGAATTATCTCGCTGCGTATGGCTACAAATTGAAGCAATCCGGAGGGGACGAAAAACAAGCCCAGGATTATATCAGGAAGTTTTATAAAAACGTGCCTGTCCTGGATACGGGCGCGCGCGGAGCGACCACGACGTTTCTTCAAAAAGGAATTGGCGACGTTTTGGTGGCCTGGGAAAATGAAGTGCTTTTGGCAGTGAATGAACTTGGCAAGGGAGAATATGAAGTTGTGGTTCCGTCGATCAGCATTCTTGCTGAACCGCCGGTTGCGCTCGTGGATAAAGTTGCGCGCAGGCACGGCACGACAGAGGTGGCCGAGGCATACTTGAAATACCTGTATTCGGAGGAAGGTCAGGAAATTGCGGCAAAGAATTATTTTCGACCACGGCTCGAATCTGTTTTGCAGAAACATTCGAAAACATTTTCCCCGGTAAAGCTCTTCACGATTGATGAATTGTTTGGCGGGTGGACTAAAGCTCAGGAGACACACTTTGACGAAGGCGGAGTGTTCGACCAGATTTCTCAAGGAGGCAAATAATATGACTGTTTACTCCGGGCCCGTGAATTCAACTTCCAGGGGATTAATCGTGACGCCAAAGCGGTCAGTCGCCGATTTCCTGAATCCACTCGATGATTTGGCGAAGTTATCGCCAAGTCTGCTGGCGCGGCATTTCGGGCAAATCTCTAGCGGCGGTATAACCTGGAAAATTCCGCGATTTCTTTATATCGGTGCCCAGGGGGGAGACGATCCGATTCGTCTCGGAATCTTTGCTTCGATCAATGGAGATGAGCCGGAGGGTGCTTATGCCCTGGCGGAGTTGATCAAAACATTGGAAATTACTCCCGAGCTTGCGCGTGGTTATTGCCTGTTCATTTATCCGATTTGCAATCCGAGTGGTTTTGAGGATGGGACTCGGCTCTCCCGCAATGGGCACGATTTAAATCAACAGTTCTGGAACGATCCAGTCGCGGAAGAAGTTGTCTTGCTCCAGCGCGAACTGTACGCCCATGCGTTTCACGGTTTAATCACCTTGAGATCCGATGCCACGAGCAGCGGAATGTATGGCTTTGTGCGCGGGGCAACGCTTAGCCGAAACTTACTGGAACCGGCCTTGAGCGCGGCGGAAGCAGTCCTGCCGCGAAATCGCGCAACGCATATCGGCGAGTTTAAGGCGAACCAGGGGATCGTGCGTAATCGCGAGGGCGGTATTCTATCCAGCCCTGATAAACTACGGCCGCGCCCGTTTGAAATTATTTTAGAAACTCCACGGGCGGCTCCCCGGTATCAACAAGAAAGTGCGCTGCTCGTTTCGTTAATCACAATTCTTGGCGAATATCGAAAAATGATTGCTTACGCGGCTAATATTTGAGTGCAAAGAGGTTGGGCATTGTTACTGGATCATCCGAGGGTAGCGGCGCTGGCGGTATCCGGAGCCGAGGCGGCGGCAATAAACTCCTTCGCCGCGGTTGCAACAGCCTCCTTCCGAACGATTGCTCCGACAATAATAGGCGGGCTCGGCGGGTCGAGCGGGAGCAGTCGCAGCCGAGGTCCTGACAAGCATTCGAGGCAGCTCGGAACGAGGGCGATCCCGCGCCCTGCTTCCACTTCCGCGATCAGACTCATAACGCTGCCATGTTCTTCCATCTCTGGCTTCGCCTTCGATTGGAAAAGTGCCTCGATGCGTTCGTGATATTCCGGATAATTAACGCGATCATAACCGATCAATCGCTCTTTTGAGAGCATGTTCAGGGTTAGGGCGCGCTTCTGAGCGAGCGGATGTTTATGTGAGACGGCTGCACACAGTGGATAACTAGCGAGTTCCACAAACGTTAAATCGCGAAGCATTTTGGCAGAAGGCTGCACAACCAAAATCAAATCGAGTTTCTTTTCGTGTAATTGCGCGAGCATTTCTTCGGTTGAAAGGTCATGAAGAATGACGCGTATCCCGGGACATTTCGCCTGCAGCGTTCGAAGGGCGCGGGGAAGAATTTCAACTGTGAGCGAAGGAGCGTACCCGACTCGTAGCTCGCCCTGAATACCATTTGCCAGCGCCCGCGCAGCTTTCACCGCTTCCTCAGCACGCCGAAGAACCGCCCGCGCTTCGATTAGAAAAGCCCGCCCCTTGTCGGTTAAACGAACCGTTTTAGCAGTCCTTTCCAGCAAACATAACCCAAGCTCATCTTCGAGATCTCGGATCTGGCGGCTCAATCCCGGTTGCGAAACGTGGAGTTTCGCGGCAGCGCGCGTCACATTCTCCTCCTCCGCGACCGCCACAAAATAACGCAAATGCCGAAGTTCCATTTCAGTTTGAGTATAACTTTCGAGCATGCTGAGACAAGAAACATGATATTTCTCAAACGCACTGCGCGGAATTACGTTTGGCTCATGAAAGAGAATACAACGATTGAAAGAATGGAGGGAGTCAGAAAGCCGGCGGGGGCGACTGATTCGAAAAAAACTGCGAACGGGCTGAAAAAACTACTCCGAATCCATCGGAGTTCAGCGAAACACTGGGTCGGGAACGGTTTTCCGGTGCGATCAGTGTTGAACTATTCCGATCACGGCCCTGAACTGACACCATTCCTGCTGTTGGATTACGCG
>JAQGOX010000409.1 GCA_028293365.1 Verrucomicrobiales bacterium
ACCGGCGCGATATTAATTTCAGACCGATTTGGGGGAAGTTCAGACGATCTCATTACCTCTATCTGCGCGAGTTCCAACAATGACATCATCTTCGGTGGCTATACAGATTCCGAAGATTTCCCGGCCACAACTGGCCAATTGATCCCGACTGACCGTTTCTCCGGATTTATCGGCCGAATTGAGAACAATGGATCGCCGCGGATTATCCGCGCCTTCGGTGGTAACGCCGATACAACAGTTTCGTCTGTCGCGGTCAAGGGAAGTGAAACGATCGCAGCAGGAAAAACGTTAGGAACTGTGGTACCAAATCTTACTGGATACGATGGATTTGTCGCCGGATTTAGCGACGATTTATCTTCCGTGACTCATGAAGTGATTTTCGGTGGATCTCTTTTTGACGAAGTTACCAGCATGAGCATAACGCCCGGAGGTTTGATTCTGGTTGCAGGCCGCACCAGTTCCCTGGATTTTCCCGTAGTATCCGATCCCGTGCAGAATTCATTCGCTGGCGGGCAGTTCGATGGGTTTGTTGCCGCAGTGGACCTGGAAACTCAAACCGTTAAATCTTCAAGTTACCTGGGGAGCAGCAGCACGGATACGGTTGGTGCAATCGCAGCAGGAGCGGACGGCGATTTGATCGTCGTTGGATCAACCCGTTACAAGTCGACTATGCCTCAATTCCCGACCAGCAGTGGAGCGCTTCAGCCACAGTTTGCGGGTGGAGTAAACGATGCTTTCATTACGCTGATTTCTTTGACGAATGCCATACCATCGAATGACAATTTCGCAAAACGCCTGCCACTCGCTGGATCCAGTGTAACCACCAGCGCGAACCTCAATCTGGCATCCCGAGAACCAGGCGAACCGCTGCACGCGCAACAAACCGGAAGCAACTCACTGTGGTGGTCCTGGACCGCTCCCCGCTCGGGCCCGGTGGTTATCACCACCGGTGGCAGTGAGCCCGTAGATACGGTGCTGGGAGTTTATACCAACCTGAGCCTGGCAACACTCAAGGAGGTCGCTTCGAATGACGATTCCGCCGGTCTCAACTCAAGTTGGGTTACCTTCCACGCCCAGGAGGGTGAAATCTACCAGATCGCCGTCGATGGAAAAACCAATTCAAGAGGACCGATCGAACTGAATCTTTCGATGGATATTCCTCCCAACGACCAATTCGCCCATGCTCAATTACTCCAGAGTCTCCCGTTGCTCGTCACGGCCGACAACACGAATGCAACGGTTGAAACCGGCGAGCCTTTGCCGCTGTCCGAAACATACGCCGGCGGAAATAGCGTTTGGTTCAAATGGACGGCACCTGAAAATTCCAAAATTCGGGTTGATGCAAGTCAGTCCCGGTTCGCCGGCGGACTGACCGCCTTCATCTATCAAGGCGATTCTCTGGCAGGGCTGCAGCCGATCGCCGATAACAATTTCAACAATCTTTCCTCGTTCGTGTTCAGCGCCGTCAAAAATTCCACCTATTACCTCCGAGTGGACGGAAATAAACCTTATCCATACGACGATGCCAATGCTTTCGGGCAGATCATTGTAACGATGACAACTGCAAGTCCGCCTTCCAACGATGATTTCAAGGATCGGATTGATCTCACTCTTTTAACTCTCCCGATTCACGTCAGCTCGACGCTGACCGATTCTTCCAAAGAACCTGGCGAACCACCGGGCGATTACCAGTTTGCCGGCCGCACGGTCTGGTGGACCTGGACACCCGCGCATGATGGAGTTTTTACGTTCAAGGCCAAAGGAATCC
Organism: Verrucomicrobiales bacterium; assembly: GCA_028293365.1. Lineage (GTDB taxonomy): Bacteria > Verrucomicrobiota > Verrucomicrobiia > Limisphaerales > SXQI01 > JAQGOX01. The sequence continues at coordinate 1,769 of JAQGOX010000409.1, forward strand.
AGGATCCGGACAGTGGTTTGTTTTATCCCAATTCAATTCTTCAGGTTTTTCAGGGCAACACACTTGCCTCCCTAAACCCACTTGCGACGAGTTTTAGAGATTATGCCGATCCAGCCCCCTATTCCTCCAGTGTCACTTTACGTCTAAAAATGGGGAGTCCAGTACAAATACGCGTCGATGGATTCTTCTACTCAGCCGCAAAAGGGACATTCAAACTGGATGTGATCGACGAAGCCCCTCCAGAAAACGACGATTTTGTGAAAGCAAAACTCGTAAGCGGTTCTGACGTTCGTTTGATTGGTTCCACTCGCGGTGCCACGCGCGAGAGCCTTGAACCGCGCGACGAATCGATCGGCGCCACCCTTTGGTGGAAATGGACCGCTCCGTCGAATGGCTCAGTAATCCTTGATGGCTCCGAATCACCGTTGCAGCAATCCGTCCATAAACTGACAATCGACGCCTTCGCCGGCACCGATCTTGCAAACCTTACTGGAATCGCTCGGAATTTCGAGCAACCCCTGGCACCCGATTCATGCACCTATCCCTGTTTCGACGCATTGGCCAGTTTTCGGGCAACTGCCGGTTCCACTTATTATATTCGTCTCGGCGGGTATGGCGGAGCCGGAGGAGACGTCAACGTCCACCTTTCTCTCATAAATTCACCTCCAAATGACAACTTTGCCGAGAGCGCTTTGCTCGAATCCAAAACACAACTCACAATCGTGGGAAATAACTATGGTGGCACACGAGAATACTCAGGTTTGATTGGAAGCGAACCGAGCCATATGAATCAAAGCTACGGATTCCAATCCGTCTGGTGGAACTGGCCTGCACCCATTAACGGCCGGGTCACCCTTACACTCGACGAAACCAATGTAAATCACATGCTGGCAATCTACAGATTCGATTCGGGCTCTTCCACTTTGCAGCGTCTCGTGAACAATCAGCCCGATCCAGAGGTGGTTCATCTCACTCCGCAGGTCAGTCTGGTCGTAGCGTCCGGACAAACGTACTACTTCGCGGTCGATACGCTTAACGGTCCCGGTGCTCCATACCGAATCGCCCTTGAACAAACTCCGGTGCTTCAATTAACGGCCAGCAGCAAACCCGATTCCTCAGGTTTTATCATTCGAGCGCGAGGCGCATCCACGAACAATTTCGTGATCGAATATTCTCTAAATCTGGAAAAATGGAATTCGCTCTCGACCAACCAGTTGATTAACGGCGCTGTCGAAGTCCAGGACCCGAGTGCCGGTAAAGACACAGCACGGTTCTATAGGGCTCGAGAGATCCCGGAGTAGAATTGATCCGTGGCTGGTCCTCAGCCAGATTGAATCCGGAACTCGCGCCGGACTCGGTTTTGTCCGTAAACGGTCCCAGACATTCAACATTCCAACTTCCGCGTTCGTTCAGCATTGCCAATCGTGCCAGCATCTTTCATAAGTCACGGCGACAGATGAATAACAAGGCACCGTCAGGAGTTCGTAAAACCAAAATCATCGCCACACTTGGGCCCGCGACCGATTCCGCCGAGATGATCGGCAAATTGATCGACTCAGGTCTGAATATCGTGCGTCTCAATATGTCCCACGGCACGCACGATTGGGTCCGCCGCGTGACAAAAGACATTCGAGCGGCATCAGCCGAGCGAGGCGTCCGCATCGGTATTCTAATGGATACTCAGGGGCCAGCCATTCGGACCGGTGACCTCCCGGCAGTCCTGGACCTCAAACCAGGCCAGAAATTTACGCTCACCGTTCGCGGGGAAAGGAGTGAGGAACTGCATTCCGTGGATGTTAACTACGAAAATTTCGTCAACGACATAAGCGTGGGAGACATCGTACTGGTGGATAATGGCGAAATTCACATGAAGGTGCTGGCCAAATTCAAAAATAAGATCGAATGCGAAGTGCTTACACCAGGAAAACTCGGCAGCCGCCGCCACATAAATCTCCCAGGAGTCCGCGTCAGCCTCCCCGCGCTCACAGCCAAAGATCTAGCCGATGTCGCCCTCGGACTGGAATTGGAAGTTGATTTTTTAGCCCTCTCTTTCGTGCGCGAGGCAAAAGATATTCGTCAGTTGAGAGCCGTCATCGAAAATGCAAAGCGGCGGCCATTGATCATCGCGAAGATTGAAGACCAGCAAGCGGTCCTGAACATTAACGAGATTATCGCTGAAGCCGACGCGATCATGGTCGCTCGCGGCGATCTTGGAATCGAATGCCCCTACGAAGAGCTTCCCATTATTCAGCGCCGTATTGTTAAAACCTGCCTGCGCGTGGGCAAACCAGTCATCGTCGCGACCCACATGCTCGAAAGCATGATCGAAAACCCCATGCCAACCCGCGCCGAAATCACGGATGTAGCCAATGCCGTTTATGAACAAGCCGATGCGATCATGCTCAGTGGTGAGACAACAGTCGGTAAGTACCCGCTCAAATGTCTTGAGGTTTTCGACCGCGTTTCGCGGCGGATCGAGCGAAGCGGCGGCGCAAATTTCCAGCTACGCGCCGAATTGAGCACGCCACGTCAGAAGCTCCTGAAAAGCGCGGTGGTAATGGCCAATGAGCTCAAGGCAGCCGGACTAATTGTCTTTACCTTGAATGGCAATATGGCGCGCTACGCCGCCTGGATGCGGCCCGATTTCTCGCCCATTTTCGCCATTTGCGAAGAAGAGGCTGTATCCGATTCGTTAACGCTCAATTGGGCCGTCACTCCTTTCCATATTCCTTTTAGAACTACTGACCCAAACGAGAATATCCGTAAAGCGTTGGTTCGGCTGATCGAAACGAAGCGGATCTCAAAAGGTCAAACCGTGGTGATCGTCAGTCAAATCGTGACTGGAGATAGCAATGTTCCAGTCGACGGAATTCAAATGCGCACTGTTCCATAAGCTGGAACTCAATTCTAGACGGTGTCGACACTCTCTGTCTGCATGGTTTTCTTCGTCAAAGGCGTGAACTCATCCGCATGGTATGAACTGCGCACCATCGGTCCACTGGCCACATGCACAAATCCCAGCGCTCGCGCAGCAACACCGTATTCAGCAAATTTCTCGGGTGACACAAACTGAATAACGGGCAAGTGGTCACGGGTTGGTTGAAGATATTGTCCCAGCGTCAGGATATCGCAGTTCGCGTTGCGCAGATCGCGCATGGCCGTAAACAATTCCTCTTCCGTTTCTCCAAGTCCCAGCATGATGCCCGATTTCGTGAAAAGATCGCGTCCCATGCGCTTGGCTTTTGCCAGAACACTCAAAGATCGATCATAGGTCGCTCGGGATCTCACCGACGGCGTCAGACGCCGCACAGTCTCCAGGTTATGATTAAAAACTTCCGGCTTTGCGCTCAACACCATCTCCAATGAGCCATCCCGATCCAGAAAATCCGGAACCAAAACCTCGATCACGATTCCCGGGTTCGCCTCACGGACCGCCTCGATCGTTTCGCGAAAGTGTGCCGCGCCGCCATCCGCCAGGTCGTCCCGGGCGACCGCGGTAATCACGACATGCTTCAAACGCATGCGTCGCGTCGCTTCGGCAACACGAGCCGGCTCGTCGCTTTCCAACGGCAATGGCTTGGCGGTGCTGACCGCGCAGAATTTGCAAGCGCGCGTGCAATGATCCCCCGCAATCATGAATGTTGCGGTTCCTTTGGCCCAACATTCCCAGTGATTCGGACACTTGGCGCTCTCGCAAACCGTGTGCAGTTTAAGGTCCTGCAACAGATTTCGCGTCTGGAAAAAGCTATCCGAAACGGGCAGTTTAATACGAAGCCATTCCGGAAGGCGCGGCCTGTTCAAGGCCACACCAACCTTCGCTTTTCCAACGCTTAACGGGGTCAATTCGTCGATCATCTCACTATTCACGCAACCGGAGTCTGCGTTACTGCGTCACGTTTTCAAACTTTTTCCAGAACTTCTCCAGTTGGTCCGTATCGAAATCGGCGAGAACGTCACCATCCACGTCGATCACAGGCGCGAGGGTTTGCCCGGAAAGTTCGAGCATTTCCTGGCGGGCCGCCCGGTTTGTCGTCACATCCAGCAGCTCATACGTGATACCGCGCTCATCCAGCCAATCCT
>JAQGOX010000438.1 GCA_028293365.1 Verrucomicrobiales bacterium
GCAAATTGATAATCCCGAGATCACAAGCAAAGAGCTGATGAAGCATGTTAAAGGTCCGGATTTCCCGACCGGAAGCATGATTTGTGGCACGGAAGGGATTAAACTCTATCTCGAGACGGGCCGCGGAAGTGTCAAAGTGCGCGGAAAAGTTGGCGTAGAACAACTTAAAGGTAACCGTGAGCAATTAGTAATCACCGAAATTCCCTACAACGTGAATCGCGCGGTGCTCGTGCAGCGGATCGCCGAACTCGTTAATGAGAAGATCATCACCGACATAACAGCGATTCGCGATGAATCCGACGAAAACACGCGTGTTGTCATCGAGCTTAAACGTGAGGCGATCCCCAAGGTCACCATAAACAATCTCTACAAATTCACTTCACTCGAAAGCAGTTTCAGCGTGAACATGCTGGCGATCGATCACGGTCGTCCGAAGGTTCTTCCACTGAAGGATCTTATCAATTGCTATATCGAGCACCGGCGGGAAGTGATCCTGCGCAGGACCCGTTTCGAATTACGAAAGGCCGAAGAGCGGGCCGAAATCCTGGAAGGTTACCTGATCGCGCTTGCGAACCTTGACGAGTTTATTCGAGTCATCCGATCTTCCGCAAACCGCGAAGAAGCCAAAATTAAATTGATGGCGTTCGACTTCACCCAAGCAACGATTGAAAAGCTTGGGATTCTAATTCGGAGCCCGGCGCGCTTGACCAACGGGCGATATGCATTTAGCGAAGTTCAGACAAACGCAATTCTGGATTTGCGCCTCTATCAGTTGACCGGCATGGAGCGCGACAAGGTCAAAGGAGAATACACGGAGTTAATGAAGAAGATTCAAGATCTTCTGGATATTCTCGCAAAAGAGTCTCGCGTGATGACCATCATCAAAAGCGAACTCAAAGATATTAAGACGAAATACGCTAACCCGCGTTTGACCGAAATCGTGCCTGATGAGGGTGAGATCGCCATTGAAGATCTAATTGCCAATGAAGGTGTCATAATCACTATCACTCACAATGGTCTGATCAAGCGCACCAATGTTAGTTCCTACCGCGCTCAGCGCCGTGGTGGAAAGGGTGTCATAGGAATGACAACCCGCGAAGGCGGCACTGAAGGCGAAACCGATGATTTCATCGAACATCTGTTTACTGCCAGTACGCATGATTATTTGATGTTTTTTACGAATACCGGACGCGTTTATGTGGAACGCGTGCATGAAATCCCAGATATGGGACGGGCTGCAAAAGGACGGAGTATCGCGAATCTGTTGCAATTGCAGGCTGCCGAAAAAGTTGCCGCACTTATCCGCGTCGTATCGAAGTCCGGGGCCAACAAAGAAGATATTACCTGGGAACAGACCAATTTTCTGTTTTTCGCGACACAACAGGGTACCGTCAAGAAGACCGCACTTTCGGATTTCGGTAATGTACGCAAAGGCGGAATTATCGCGATTGGCATCGAGCCGGGGGATAACTTGATTGAAGTTAAATTGACGAACGGCCATGACGAAGTTGTTCTAATTACAAAAGATGGTCAGAGCATCCGTTTTTCCGAGGAAGATGTTCGCTCGATGGGACGGCCTGCTGCCGGAGTGCGCGGAATAACACTGGAAAATGGAGATGCAGTGGTCGCTCTCGCAGTAGTTGTTCCCGACGCGACTTTACTGGTGGCCGGCGGAAACGGAATTGGCAAAAGAACCGATTTCGGCGAGTACCGATTACAGTCCCGTGGGGGCAAAGGGATTATCACCATGAAAACCAATGACAAAACTGGAGTCGTAATCGGAGCCCTCACGGTAAAAGACAGCGATGAGATCATGTTAATCACGGTTGCCGGGCAAATGGTTCGAACCAATGTGGCTGCGATTCGCGAAGCTGGCCGAAACACGCAGGGCGTAAAGCTCATTAATCTGGAATCATCGGACAAATTGCAGGCGATTGCTCCGGTTATCACCGAGAAGGAAGATGAAATTCCTGAAGCGCCTGCTGAAGCGTAAGCGAACAATTATTCAATCAGCTCCGCTTGATCAACGAAGGTGTTGATCGACGATTCTGGAGCCAACTAAAAAAAGCCGCGGGGTCTCCCCGCGGCTTTCTCGCATTTCCCAATGTTATTGTTTTACCACCCGGAAGAACTTATGATCGGGAGCATTGGCGCTTTCACTAAACGTTGAGGTATTGCCGGTTGCTGTGATCGTAGCGGCTGTGCTCCAAGTACCGGTTCCCAGGTCTGTTCGTGACTGAACCTGGTAGGTCGCTCCGGGTTCAGAATTCCACGAGAGGCTGAAGTTACCGGATGTAATCACGAGATTTCCCAGGCGAATACCGCCTGACGCCACCCCGGTATTTACAGAGCCGGGAGTGGGTGCAGTCATGAAGGTGAACGGACCAGGAGCGCCGTTCGGAATGCGGCCTTCACTAACATCGTCGGTTTGAGGGCCGAATGTGATTGTGTCAACAGGCAGACCGGTCGGAGTAAACAACCCAATTGCTTCTCCACTTTGAGCGAGTTTGAACTTAACGTGCAATTGCCCATTCGTGAGGGTCGTCGCTTCACCGTCTGCCCACACCAGGAGGTAACCTCCCGCCGGAATTTGCACACCCGTCGGAATAACAATCTGCGACACGTTCGTCAGATTATCGGTTAGTGTATAACCTGCCAGATCAGCGGGGGCAGCACCGCCATTATAAAGTTCGAACCAATCGTCAAATTTCTTCGTAAGAGGATCCACGGCGGCGCTTGTATTTGCAGCCATCCATTCGTTTATTACGACATTTAGCGCAGGCCCGCTCGCGTTATTCGTTCCCCCGGGTGTCGCCAAAGCGAATGTCTGTCGATGGATGGCCTGTCCGTCGGGATACCCACCGAAAGAACGGTCCGCTAGAAGACCATTGTATGAAAGGTAATCGAAGACCACCAGTTGGCCACCCTGCATGCCAACGAGCGCGGAAAAGCCGTTGGTCGGATTCAGTCTGAAGTTAGTATGCAGCTCAGCGAGGCTTGATTGGGTCGTATCTCCATCAGCCCGTACCACCAAAAACTGCTTGGCTGCAATGGTTGTGTTTGCAGGAAATGGCCATTTGGTGAGACTCGCTGGATCATCGGTAAGATACAAGCCGCCTAAGTTCGCTGGTGCGGAACTCGCGTTATACAATTCAATCCAGGGACTGCGAGTGCCTGATACGTTCAGAAGACCCGAGGTATTATTTGCGACCAGTTCATTTACCCAAACTTGAGGAAAGGCAGTCAGGGCCGCGCGAACTGAATTCGTGTTGCCCGGTGTCGAAATGCCACTTTGCGCGGCCCAATTTCCGACGCGCGACGTGTCGCGGGATGGATCGATAACCTGCAAAGATCCACCCGTTCCATTGGCCGCAACCGGCCAAGGGGCGACAGGCTCGTAGCGAACGGCATCAATGACCTGATTTTCGCCAGTGGTCGGTTTCTCGAGCGTCAGAGTTTCACCGTCCGGACTGAGGCGTCCGCTGTATTCTCCTGCGATTGGGAGGCTGCTTCCATATTTGGAGGTAAATGCCACCATATCCCTCACAACCAGCACAAAGCCTCCAGGCGGAATAATGATGCCCGCGGGGAAGGTGAAGTTAACACCGTGCAACTCGTAGTTGGACAGATCGAATGCCACAGTGCGTGAAATGTTGTTCAACTCGATGAACTCCGTGTTCGGAACCAGGGGATTGTACATGATCTCATTAAAAACAACCTTGTCCTCAGGCTTATCGTTGAGACCCGTATAAGTCACAACAATCGAATCCATGGCGCTGGTGATGGGGTTGCCTTTTCGGTCGAGACCCTGGACGACAATATTGTTTGTGGCTGCGGGTAATGCGATCTGAGCTGACCAACTGTTTACCGCAGACCATGTGACAGGGTAAATCACGCCATTGATACTGATGTACTCCACGGCCAGCGGAGCCGTTCCCGAGAGGGTGATCTGGTTTCGATTTGTGCTAAAGTTATTTCCCCCGTTGTTTGAAAGTGCGAACGCTGCGTCACCGGCGCTGACGACGCCTAATAGATACAGACGTCTCTGTTCGATCCAATCGTTCAAGCTGATGCCGAGCGACGCTGGATCTTCGGGCGAAGACACGTCCTGGGTAATACCATTCGCCAGCAGTGCCGCGTGTTTCGCTTCTGCGAACGGACTGTAGCGCGAAAGCAGCATGGGGCCTTCGGCAGCTTCTTTTAGCGCTCTTAGATAAAGCCGCAGAAAAGGCGGATGTTTCAGCATTCTGTCGGTAATTTTATCAATAGTTCCGTCGAAATGAGCTGTGTCGAACACCGGTTCCTGCGGGCCGTCTCCGACGCCAAAGGCGAACGCGACATCCCAGTTCAAAAGCACCCATTTTCCATTATGTGGCTTATACGCATACATGTTTTTGCCGCGGCGATAGCCGTAAGCGTCCCAGTCGGAAGCCATGTGCCGAAGGGCGATGACCCGCATCCACTCGTCAATGTCGACTATCTGTTCGACTCGCTGGGTATACTCAGCGGCGGGAATCGTATTTACTGCGTCAACCAGAGCAAACAGGTTCGAATAATCGTTTGCCGAATCCGTGGCGCGCTTGCGGAAATTCCATCGATATCGTTCAAGCTTTTTCTCGATTTGTCCCGTCAACACATTGGTTGTTACGAACAAATCCAATGTTGCATCCTGGTTGAACCTGCCGCCTGAGCTGTCATTGAACTCAAACCAGTCTTCAATTTTGAATAATTCACCGTTTGAGTCATTCGGGAACCACTCTGAAATAAAGTCACTGTTCGGTTGTTGGGCATCTTCGAATGCACCAATCAATCCATTTGAATTACGACGCTGACCATTGATGGTCAAATTCATGAAGCGACGATACGTATAGGGCAGGTCTAACTCGTTGAGCATCCAGTAAAACAACTGTTCATGGATGCTGGTCGGTTCCCGGCTGCCGGCGTTGCCCGGTTCATTCAATACGAAATCTGAATTTCCAAGGAATAAATCGTCCGAAGGGAAAAGCATCAGGTAATTGGCGTCGTTCCCAAGTGGACCATTGTATCCAGACCAATGGAACGGACTTCCGCTGAAGAGAGTTTCCATGTTGTAGACCACTCGATCATTGTTATAGGCAAACGTCGCGTCGACGCCCTTATTGCTCGAGGAAGGACGTTTCGTCCAATAGGTGATATTCGACTGCGTGAGCCAAAGATGATAGGTACCGAACGTCCCTGCCGGCTGAATTTCTCCGAATCGAACGACGCACTCGCGCGCAGGTGCGTCTTTTGGAAAGCGCGTGGAATTACCCGTAGAATCAATGGCATCAATCCAGAAGGCCACGCCGGCATTTGCCGCTTGCCCCGGCACCGCCGCTGAATAAAACCCTGAACCGTTATAGCTCATGAGGAGTTGTTGTACGTTGGTCGAGGGATCAATTCGGTAATTTAAGCGTACGAGCGCTATGCGATCTTCATCGCTGATATATGCGGATACTAACGCGTCCTGATTGGCTCCCGGCAATACGGGCGTGTGCGTCACGCGGACAATCGAAGGCCCGGAGTTTGTAACCAGGCGGCTATTTGGCAAGCCAGGTGTACCAAGGTTTTTCGGCACCTGAAGCTCTCCAGATGCCTCCAGCCAGTTGCCATGCAAACGCAGCAATATTTCCGGGTCTCCTGCGAGCCAGCGCGCCTCGGCATGCAGAGTGACTATACTGTTGGTTGCAGGAATCTTGCTGAGGTGCGTCCGCAACCGATTTGAGGCTGTATCACCCCGGGTCGTGGCTCGAATATGAAGGCTGCCGCTCGGCTTGCCGTCTTTTGCCTCCCAAGTGGAGTCTTCGTGCGTGCCCTGTACAATCCAGCCGCCGATGCCGGTATCGAAGGTGCCGTTCGCGACCAAATTCATCGCAATACCGTCGACAGAATTGGTCGTGACCCGCACGTTATCGAGTAGAGCCTCAGCCTGCCCCTGCATTAGCACATCCAATGCGTCCGGGCGGTAACCCCCGCCTAAATTGACAAAACCTGTCCGCTCGATGGTAGTCCATGAGCTCTTGTGTGTTTCATCACTGTCTGCCCAGTTCGAAGCAAAATCATTATCGCTTTGAGGATCAATTAATTCCAGACTGCTGCCTCCGCCGTCTGACCATTTGCCCCAGCGCCCGCCGTCTGCGAATTTAACTTCGTCCACCAGTACAAAGGAACCAAGAGTGACCGGATTTCCCGCGTTGTTGGTGGTCTGAATTAAATCCGGCCTCATTAGCGCTATTCGCTCTCCACGATGTGAAAGGCTGCCGCTAAAGTTTCCGACCGTGTTGGCAGGGGTTAAATTACTATAATTTCCGCGCAGATGGACGTCGTTTCTGGCGACCACCAGAAATCCGCCGCTCGCGATAATCGTGTTTGCGGGAAATGTAAAGTCGACGCCTTTTGCCAACTTCCATCCGGAGAGGTCGACAGCGGCCCCGGATCGATTGAAAAGCTCGATGAATTGATCGTCATCGTCACCGCTAATGGGGTGGTACATTAATTCGTTTATGACGATCGCCGGGTGGGCCGGTCTGCTGTTGGGCGCGCTGGGCGTGGTTGTGGCGAGTTGCTTGAATACCGGTGCGCCATCAGGAAAGCGTCCACTCGAAACGCCATTTGGCTGAGCATCGAACCGAATCGAATCAATCACCCGATTCTCCTGCGCGTTCACAAAAAAGATCGACTCTCCAAGCGCCTGCAAGCCAAATCCCAACGCCACCTGATCGAAACTCACAAAGCCTTGAGCGGGGAGGATTGTGCCCGCCGGTATGCGGAATTTATTCGTGGCCGGAGTATCCGAAAGATAGCAGCCCGAGATGTCAACCGGCTGGTTGCCGTTGTTGAATAATTCGATAAAATCCCGCTGTGGATCATCGGTATGAGCGAGAAACTCATTGATGACCACGGTTGCGAATGGATTGTTGACCTTAATTTCAGCGCGTCCTGGCGAACCACCCATCGATTCGCTCGCCGCCCAGGCTCTGGGATCACCTTCTCCGTATGATGGCCGAGCCAATACCAGTGAATGGCCGCTGCCATCGGGAGCGACAGGCCAGTCTCCGCCCGCGGCATAACCCACCTCCAGGAGAATTGCTCCCTGGGAATTCTTCAACCGAATAGTACCTGAGCCGTTTGAGAGCAAGCTCGAAAAGCCGCCGTAAACTCGCTGCAATCCATAAACGACCTGGACATCGGAAGGTGACGGTGCAACCACCAGATAAGATCCAGGCTGAATAAATGCTCCCGAGGGGAACGTGTAATTGACCGCCCCCGATAAACTGTATCCACCCAGGTTTACGATGTTTTCCTGCGAATTGTAGAGTTCAATGAATTCGAGGTTTCGGCCATCCGCTCGGTTTTTGGGATGATACATAATCTCCGAAATGATCAGGCCAGTACGGCGACTTGAGGGCCCGATGCGCTCGCTCATGCCATAGATCGTCGCAACGTCCAACGGGTGCGTTTCCAGCGAAAACTGGCGCTCCGCGGGTTCCATAATATTTGGTATATCGGCCCGATCTGATAAACCATTTGCCCCGACGCTTACCCCAATCGTGTATGTTCCACTCGCAGCCAAAGGGGTTGTGTGGAGAATAACGGTCTGGCCATCAGCGCTCAGACTCGCTGATAATATTTCAGCGCCGCCGCTTAACTCGTAATTTGAAATATCAGTCGCGCTGTCGGGAGAAAGCGGTTTGGAGAAAATTAGCGTAACGAAATCATTTTCGCCCTGGTTGGAGACGAAGAGCAGGGAGGGTGGGGTCAAGTCCCGATCGACCGAAAGTATGGCAGACTGGCTTGTCTTGATGCCGAATGAATTTGAAACTATGACGCTGAAACGCGCCCCGTTATCTGCAAACTTAACGGACGGTACGGAATAGGTTTGATTGGTTGCGTCCGGAATTACATTTCCATTTCTCAACCATTGATAATTGATTGGGGCGCGATTGACCAATTGCACGGTGAAATTCGCGGACTGACCTTCCGTGGCGCGAACACTCGATGGTTGGCGTGAAATTTGGGGCGGTATTAATTCCGCTATCAACTTATCGTTTGGGATTGGGTCTTCGATCGTTCCGTCTGGCAGTTGCCAGCGCACTTCCAAGTGGTCACTCCCGCCTCCTTCGGCATGGAGAGCTTCGATATAGTATCGATGCCCGGCCAAAAGGTTTATCGGAGCGGACTGTTGGCTAGGGAATGCATTATACTCATGCGAGCCCGTAAATCCATTCACGCTCGCAATTTGCACTCGATTTGCCGGTTGCTCGTCGGTGCTTAGGAATAAGGCGGAACTGTCATCGCTTGCGATCCAAAAAATATAAGGGCCACTCAATCCATTCGTGGGAATATCAATGTATCCGTGGACTCGTTGGCCGTAATTGTCGCCGATATCACTCGGAGCTTCAAAATCGGGTATGGAATCGACTATATCCGGTGCCCCGGGAAAATTTGCGGAGTTGGTCAGCGAGGAGACTGTGCCGCCGAAAACATTTAGATAGACCTCTCGAATCAAACCGGACTGAGCCTGAGCGGTTGGGCTGAAGGCAAGCCAACCAAAGACGAGAGCCAACGCAGATGCCTTAAGAAATGAGCTTTTCACGTGTGGGCGCGATAGTGGAATTTTACCTAATATTTGTCAATCGATTCGGCTGTTCCGGCATCATTTTGATGATCGTTTTTCAGGCGCTGAACCCAGGTGCGCCGTTCTGAATAGACCGCATGAAATTGTTTTCGAAGTTCCGTGCCGATTGTTCGTGCGATTTGTCCAAAGAGGCTTTGCTCGAGGCCTACTCCTCGATCCCCGTATTTTCAATGTCGCTGCGGAAGTTGCTGGTCACTTTGGTGCGCAAACGAATTACCAGGAAACTGTATTCAACCTGATGCGTTCATTTAAGGGGGCGGGCGTTTGTTCACCGCAACTCTCGCGAGACACCCCACGGTAGAAGTTCAACCTTCAGCCAATAAATTCCATGACAATCGGCTCCGAATGCCTTTAAGTCACGGCTGTCTTTTTTATGCCCAGACGCTCTGACATTCATTCAGTTTTAATTATTGGCGCCGGCCCAATCATCATTGGACAGGCGTGCGAGTTTGATTATTCCGGCACTCAGGCGTGCAAAGCGCTGAAGGAGGAGAATTATCGGGTTATTCTGGTTAATTCGAATCCGGCCACCATCATGACCGATCCCGAATTCGCGGACCGCACCTACATCGAGCCAATCACTCCGGAATGCGTTGAAAAGATTATCGCGCGGGAGGTCACGGAAATGAAACGGATGGGTGCGACCGGCAAACTGGTGCTGCTTCCGACCCTCGGCGGGCAAACCGCCCTTAACACCGCCATGGCCCTTTTCCAATCAGGTGTCCTTGAGAAATATGCTGTCGAAATGATCGGCGCGAATGCGCAGGCGATCGAACGTGGAGAAGATCGGCAGATTTTCAAAGAATTGATGCTAAAGATCGGCCTCGATGTTCCGATCAGCGGAACGGCACACAACCTGGAAGAAGCCCAGCAGGTGGCGGAACGGATTGGACGATTTCCTCTGATTATTCGACCGGCTTACACGCTCGGAGGAACCGGAGGCGGCATTGCTTACAATCGTGAGGAGTTTGAGGTAATCGCCAAGCGGGGTTGTGAACTTTCGCCCGTTTCGGAAATTCTGGTCGAAGAATCGCTCCTGGGCTGGAAGGAATATGAGATGGAGGTGATGCGTGATACGGCGGACAATTGCGTGATCATTTGTTCAATTGAGAATTTTGATCCGATGGGCGTCCATACCGGTGATTCGATCACGGTGGCACCCATCCAAACTCTGACTGACAAGGAATATCAGATCATGCGCGATGCATCCTTCGCCGTGATCAGGGAAATTGGCGTTGAAACAGGCGGATCGAACATTCAGTTCGGCGTGAACCCGGACAATGGTCGCATGGTTATCATCGAAATGAATCCGCGCGTTTCGAGGTCCTCTGCCCTCGCGTCCAAAGCAACTGGGTTCCCCATTGCAAAAATCGCGGCAAAACTAGCGGTTGGTTATCTGCTCGATGAGATCCGAAACGATATCACACGTGAAACTCCTGCCAGCTTTGAGCCGACCATCGATTACGTGGTCACAAAAATACCGCGCTTTGCGTTCGAGAAATTTCCCCAGGCGGATCCGACTCTCAACACGCAAATGAAATCGGTGGGCGAGGCCATGGCCATAGGCCGCACATTTAAAGAATCACTGCAAAAATGCCTTCGATCTCTTGAAATCGGCCGAGCTGGGCTAGGTGGCGACGGCAAGCCGTGGCGCATTGGGACCGAAGTTTACGGAGATCGGGATATTTTGCCGCGCGACTTGATTTCGCGCAAACTGAGTGTTCCGAACGCGGAGCGGATTTTCTTCGTGAGGCACGCTATGCGCGCTGGTTTCAGTGTGGACGATATCTTTAATCTTTCAAAAATCGATCGCTGGTTCCTTACACAAATTAAAGAAATCGTGGATTTCGAGGAAGAACTTGCCGCCAGCGCGAAATCGTAGGGGAGGGGATTTCTCACATCGGCTTGACCATTGATAACAGGACAACCATCTTCAAACGCGTGTTGAAATCATTTTTTGTTTCCTGGATTCTGCTTTGTGGCGCATTTGCCGCATTCGCGGCCTCTCCCGAAAAATCGGTAATTCAGATTACGACGTTCAGCCAGCAGCCGGTTTGGGATGCCCCCTGGCGATTTGACGCTGTTCGGAAATCATCCGGTTCTGGTTTTGTGATTCGAGGCAAACGGATTATGACCAACGCCCATGTGGTAAGTTGGGCCCGGCAAATCCTGGTGCATCGTTTTCAAGATCCCCGGCCGTTCGTGGCACGAGTTGCATTTATTGCGCACGACTGCGATTTGGCGATTTTAGAGGTTGAAGATTCACGGTTTTTCACAGGCCTTGAGCCGCTCGATATCGGGGATTTACCCCAGGTGAGATCGACAGTTACCACTTACGGTTATCCGGCCGGCGGTGAACAAATTTCGTATACGAAGGGAGTGGTTTCCCGAATCGAAGTTCAATCTTACGTTCATATTGGAAACCGGTCATATCTCGCGGTGCAGACAGATGCCGCAATCAATCCTGGAAATAGCGGTGGTCCCGTGATCCAGGACGACAAAGTAGTGGGCGTTGCATTTCAGGGCGTTTCGGGACTCGAGAACACCGGCTATTTCATACCGCCATCACTCATTAATCACTTCCTAAAGGATATTTCGGACGGATCATATCATGGATTTCCACAAGCCGGCATTCGGCTTATAGCTCTGCAGAATCCCGCATATCGCAGTGCGCTTAAAATTCCCGACAACGATCTGGGCGCGCGTATCGACCACGTTTTCGATTTCCCGGAGACGAAAGCTGTCTTGAAGCCCGACGATGTGCTTCTTCGCGTCGGAACGTATGATGTCGCAAGCGATGGAACCATCATGTATAGTGGCAATCGTGTTTTTGCGGCAGTCGCTTTCGCAGAAGCGCAACATGGTGAAACAGTTCCCTTAAAACTGTGGCGCGATGCTAAAGAAATCGAGGCATCGCTTCCGGTCACGATTTATAACACCGATCGTCCAGAGGGAAATCAGTACGACGTCCTGCCCCGGTATTTCGTTTACGGCGGTGTTGTATTTACACCACTGAGTCGCGATTACATGAAGACCCTGGGCGCTGGCTGGGCCGATTCTGCCAACTCGGACCTGCTCTATGAATTGTTTTATCGGCGTCACGAAGATCCGAAAACTGTGCGTAAAGAACCTATTGTAATTGCCTCGGTGCTTTCGCATGCGGTCAACGCAAACCTGGAAATACGCGGCCGGGTTCTGGTGGATAAAATCAACGGGGTTCGCATCGAGCAGCTTGAGGATGTCGTTCGCGCGTTGGAAATGCCCAGGTCCGAAGGACAGGATGTGATTGAGTTGTTCCCTGAACACAGCATGGAAAGTTTGGATCGTGTGGAAGCCAAAAAGGCGGGCACGGAAATCATGAAGATCTACGGAATTGCAAAGGATCGGCGCATATGAAATTCGCTTTGATTATCTTCACAGCGCTCTTTTCTGTCGCGCCGCTGATTCAGGCCAGGGAAAAGGAGAATTCCAGCCTTTGGGAACAAGCCATCGTTACTCTTGAGGTCACGCGGAAACAATATGATTACCTGCAACCGTGGTCCCGCCGGGTCGATCAGGTCCAAAAAATGGCGGCCATCATTGGACAGAAGCAGATCTTGACCACAGCGGATTATCTCGCGGATGAAACACTTATTCGCCTGCAGAAAGGAGGCCGTGGCCGCTGGTGGCGTGGTGAATTGGTCTGGATTGATTATCACGCCAATCTGGCCCTCGTAACCGTGAAGGACAACGATTTTTGGAAGAACACCAGTTCCGTCAAATTGATCGATCCGACTCCCGTTCAGGGCGAAGTCGAAATTGCCCGCTGGCGCAATGGAGATCTTGAGAGGCGCAAAGCGGATATCAATCGAATGGTTGTGAAACGAGCAAAGCTCAGTTTTATTGATTTCGCCCAATTGGAAGTCGATTCGGAATTAAACGGGGCAGGGTGGGCTGAAGCGATTATCCGGGGCGACCGTTTGGTCGGATTAACTTCGTCCAAAGAGGAACACAGTTGCACAGTCATCCCCTCGTCTTTTATTCACCAATGCCTCTACGCGCGCAGTCATGAGCCGTATCGCGGTTTGGGTTTTTTTGCTTTCGTCTGGGAACGATCCAACAACCCGGAGAATCTTGAATATCTGAAATTGAGCGGCGAACAACGCGGCGCAATTGTGATCGAAATTCCGCCCGAAAGCCGTGGCAAGTCAGGTCTTGAGCCTCACGATG
>JAQGOX010000474.1 GCA_028293365.1 Verrucomicrobiales bacterium
TAATCTGCCTGAGCTTCGAAAGAGGTTAGGTTTTGACTTGTGTGCCATTTTGGTGCACATTTTCCGAATGCCACCTACATTGGTTAAACCTAAACCTCAGAAGAAAGAACGCCTGGTTGCACGCGTCTCGTTCGAGGACAAGGCAATTATCAGTCAAGCGGCGGCAATCGCAGGCCAGTCGGTGGGCAGTTTTATGCTCGCCGAAGCTCGCAAGGCTGCAATTCAAACGCTCGAAACGCGCCAGCGCATCCTGTTGAACACCGCGCAATCACGGCGATTGGTCGAAGCACTCCTTGCCCCGCCACGCCCGCCCACCGAACGGATGAAGCGTGCACTGAAACTCTACCGCGAGACGGTGCTCTCTGATGTTAACGTTTGACCGGCGCCGAATCATATTCTGTTCCTTGCGAACAGTTGCAGAATTTCAGTCATCGGCAAAAACATCCGTCCGCCAGTTAGCGGTTGGAAACCAAATTCCTTGTAGAACTTTGCGGCTCGCTCGTCCTTCGAATCGGTAATGACACCGATCGAGCCTATTTCACCGCTGAGGGTCAATGCCCGTGCGAGGGCGTCCTGCAGGAGGAGGTCGCCGATACCCTGGCCACGAAACTCCAGATCACGGGCCAGCCTGCCCAACAAGGTCACGGGCAACTGCGGGTAACGCGGCAGACGCCTTGTCAATGACTCGGGAAGGGCTGTGGCTGAAATTTCGGCCGCTGAAAGGGTGTAGAATCCCGCGATCCGTTCCGGGTCCTCCAATGAAACAAGGACGAAACAGGCTGAAGTCCGGACGTCCATTTCCTTCCGTGCCCGTTTGCGGATGAATTCTGTCAACTTGGACGATTCACAGTGAAATACTTCCCGCCGATGGATGGCGGGATCCAGTCGTTCGATACGATATCGTGGCGGTTCACTCACCTGGGTTTATTACAGGCGTCGCAAATGATTCTTACGATTCCATTGGGCTCAAAATAAAGATGCCCGCATCTAAAGCGGGCATCGCGATTTTCCCAGGTGTCTTGAATGACAGCGGGGTCAGGAAAGAAAACTAAGGCTTAGCTTTAGGTTTCTCTTTTTTCGGCTTTTTGACTTCTTTTTTCTGACTGTTATTTCCTTTTGCCATATTGGTCTCCTTCTTGGTTGCTCATTTCCTACTCTCTTCCTCGACGCTTTGCAAGAAAGGGATGCAAGTTGGAGTGTGATTAAACGATGGAGAGAAAGGCGGGAGGATGGAGCGGGAGGAACATCTCCAAATCAGCAACCATTATTGTTCATTGGGAGTGCTGCGGATTAGTGCCCAGCGCACATATCCGCGGTCCGGAAGATCTCGTGACCGGGTTGTGGCGATTCTTTCGGAATTTCGGGGCGGCCTCGTACGCTCCACCGTTTTCTTCTGCAGGGTCTTTGCGTAACGCTCGCGCGAGCGGCTCAGCGATCCGCTCGCTACCTTTGGTTTGGCGGCGTCTTCGCGCTTGTTGTGAGATAAAGAGAACCTCGAGGGGTCAGCCTTGCCGGGAAACGGGCGAATCGGATGCAGGCACTGTGACGCGGGTTTCTTTTCGGCCTTCGCTGTGCATCATGTCCATCGCGGCGGACGGGTCGATCTTGATAAACTTGAGCAAGCTGGAGATGTCCAATCCCTGGGCTTTCGCCTGGGCGAGGAATCGAAAGACGGTGGCCGGAACAATATCGCCGAGGCGATTGATCGCGCCTTTGCCATCGCCATTGCCCATGTCGATGATGTTAACCTTGTCGATGCTCTCGAACGGCTTTGCGACAGCACCAAAGACTTCGCGAGCCACTTTGGCGAAGGCGTCACCGCCTTTGTCCAAAAGCAGTGGCATTTTATCGAGGATAATAATGAGCTTGCCCTGTTCCGAGAGTTGCTGGAGAGCAGCGGCCAATTCACGCGTGCCGGAAGCCTCGGCCAGGAGCAGTTTTTCTTTGCCTTGCGCTTCGGCGAGAAGCAATCGCTCACGACCCTCTGCTTCGGCCAAAAGATTCTGGCGTTTACCGGCGGCTTCGGCCAGCAGACGGCGTTCCACCATGGCGGCTTCACCTTCAGCTTTAGCCATCGCAATGGCCAGGGTCTTGGAGGCCTCGCCTTCGCCAACTTTGACCGAGGCGACCCGCTGGCCTTCGGCCTCGATTTCGAGTTTCTTACGCAAGGTATCGGCTTCGATTGAAGTGGTTTGCTGGAGGCCTTCGGCCCGGATAATCGTTGCGCGCCGTTGGGCCTCCGCCTCAACCAAAACGGTGGCTTCGAGTTCCTTCTGTTTGCGCAACCCTTCTTTTTCCTGAACGTGAATTTGAGCTTCCTTGGAAGCGGCATCGCGTTCCGCTTCGAAAATCCTCAACTGCTTTTCCTGTTGTGCTTTAGAAAGCGAATAGGAGGTTTCGGCGATGGCCCTGTTGGCGTCCACTTCCCGTTTGTAATCGGCCTGGCGCATTTGGAGCGTCTTTTCGGCTTCGGCAATCTGAGCGGCGTTGGCCGCTCGTGCCTGCGAGGCCTCACGTTCGGCATTGCTCACGCGAATGGCGGTTTCCTTTTCCGCTTCCGCCACCTTGGTGTTGGCGTCGCGCATGGTTTCGGCGATCGCCTGCTTGCCAAGGGCTTCGATGTAACCGTGCGCATCCTTCACCTCCTGAATGACCAGTGTGACGATTTGAATCCCGAGACGCTTGAATTCTTCCGCGGACTCATTCAAGACCTGACGGTTAAATTCATCACGCTGGCGAAGCAATTGATCAATCTCGAGCTTGCCAATGATGGAGCGAAGATGGCCTTTGAGAATCTCCTGGAGGAATGTTTTGAGGTAAACCTCGTCTTTGTCGAGGAACGCAGTGACTGCGTTTGCGATGTCTTCCGGAACATTGGAGACGCGGCAGGTGGCAACGCAGTGCACATCAATGCCAACGTTTTTCGCGCTGGGAATGTTATGCTCGCTGATCTCCACCTGGAAGGCGGCGGTGGACATCAGTTGATAACGCTCGACCACGGGGAACAATATTTTTCCACCGCCGGTGAGGATATAAAATCCGCGCGTCTGAGCAGTCCCGTCAGGAGCATTGTATTTATACTTACGTCCGTAAAATACAGCGACCGCATTGGGCGGCACTTTGATATAGCGGGCAGCCATGGCACGCGCGATGAAGACAAATGCGAGTGCAACCAGGATGAACATGAAGGGCACGAGCATTCGCCCCAAATCGATTGCGCCGAGGACAATATTAAGCGAATTCATAGTCAATTCCAGTTGTATGGCTCAGTTACGGATTTCCAACTCCACGAGAAGCTGGCCACCGTGGTTTTCGAGCACTTTCACGCGTGAACCTTTGGGGATCGATGCTCCTTTGAGCGAACGAGCGAGATAGATTTGATATTGGCCGAGCACGTCCAACCCGACCTCGCCCACTCCATTCCCGGGAATGTCGCTGGTGACATTTGCGACCTGCCCAATGGCATGGCTGGTCGGGATGACCGAACTGGCCTGCTGCTTATAAAAAATCGCCATGATGCCGTAGGCCAGCAGGGCCAGTAAAAATCCAGCGACCGCTCCGGAAAGAAGACAAAAAATCGGTCTCAGCCCATAACCACTGGCAATCGCGCCAGCAGCGCCAAACCCCAGAGTGAAACTAAAAATTATCTTGGGCGAGAGCAGACCTATCTCATGATCGCCGCCAGAGTGAGCGTCATGACCGAAATCATGATCATGTCCACCGCCAAAAAAAAATGTGCCAGCCACCAGCACGAATGAAGCCAGAGCGATTCCAAGATAGATCAGCGTCTGACTCGAGTTGATGAGATTCTGTAACATACAAAACTCTGGAGTTAGGATTTCACAAGACAGGCTTGTGCGCCGTTATAAATGAAGCCCGAGATTAGAATGGACAATAGCTCTGCACAATGACAAACCAGTCTAAAGAAACGCTCGCATCATAAATGGCGTCCATTCAAGGACTTGGGCGCCCTTGGGGCCGCGAGATTTACGCAATCCCACCGGACGATTCTCCGTTCGGAGTTTTATGGCTCGTAAATGCGGAGTCGATAAAAGCGATTTGTGGATATTGTGGCGTCATCCACTTGCGCGGGAGCGTTGGTGACGGAATAGAAGGGTCGGTTGGAGGGGAGATCCAACGCTTGCCAGAGCGATGAACCGAGATCTTCGGTGGCCTCGACCTGGAAACTGCGGTTCGCAATTCGATCGAATGAGAGGCGGACTATATCATTGCTGGTGGGTAGGATCCGCAGATCGCCGATATTGGACATCTGATTGGGATCGCTTCCCAACAGATATTCGCCGTAGTTGGAAAGGCCGTCCTGATCGGGGTCAGCCCCCGCCAAAGCGGCAGGCGCGTTGGTGGAACCGAAGACCCGGGTTTGCCATTTTGTGAACGATTCGTATCCGGCCAGATCGCTGATCCAGGCGCGGACGAGAGCAATGTCGTTGGTATCTAGAACTGTGGTGGAAATCGGCGGCATGTGAGCCGCATTCAGATTTGCGATCCGCTGAAATAACACCGAGTGAACCTCATCTCCGGGTGCGATGACGCGATCCAATGAATTGCCGCCGGCACCACTGTTCGCCAAGGGACCATCGATCAATCCGGCAAGGGATGTCGGGGTTGTAATTCGCGTATCGAACAAAATTCCAGAGACGCCGCCCGGTTGATGACATTGGACGCAGTTCGCGGCGAGATATGATCGAACGCGGTATTCCCGGCTGATTGCATTATTATTTGCATCCGCAAGCCAGCGGAGCGTGTGAGTATTTGTAACAGCTTCCGGATTGGTGAAATAACCGGCCTCGCGCAGGGCAACGATTTGATTCGTAGTCCCACCTGGGTAATCCATATCCCGGTTTAACTGCGGCGTGTTAAATCCAAGCGCATATCCGGCCACGGCGGTGTGGCAACGAAGGCATTCATTACGGGTGGGGTAATGCCAGACCTGTTGCCGGACGGTGTCGCCATCATGAACCTCGAACGTTTCATCCAGTCCCTCCTCAGGAACGAGCGTGGCGTTGGTCAGCGAATTTCCCCAACGATAGGTAATGCCGTAAACGCCATTGGTGCTGCGTACGAGCAAGCGGGTTTCGAGGCGGCGTCGAGATTCAGGAATGCCGTTTGTGAGCTCGAGTTCGAAATGTTTGATCCAGACAGTCCCGGTCGGAAACTGCCAGTTGGCATCTCTCGCAAAGGTGATGGTCTGATTTGTGTTCGGAAGGCTGAACCAGCGCTCTTTAAATGCGCCGTCCGACCAGAAGGGAACATTTATGTTATAGGGAACAATTCCCGGATTTGGGGTGAGTTGGGAAAGATCCGTGAAAACTCCGGTATCCGAAAGCGCCTGAGAGAAAGGGGTGCCGATCGGCTTGTTATCGTAAACCAATCGTTTGATCACTCGATTCGCCTGATCCGCAATTAAAATATCACCGTTGGCCGGATCAACACCGAACGCTGCAATGCCTGGCTGCGAAGCGATGCGTTCGAAGGCGACTGCGTTTGTGCCATTGGGAGTGAGCATCCATATATTTCCGGTACCATTATCGGCAAATACATAACGACCCGTAAGCTGGGATATTCGATTTCCCCGATAGACCACGCCCCCGATCACTGCATTTCCCTGAAGCGGGCCGCTACCGTGTGTATATTCGGCGATGGGCGGAATAGAAACGAAGCCGGCAGGAGCCTGACCGTTTTTCGGTCCCGCAATGGATGCTTCACGAAAGGCCCATCCGTAGTTTCCACCTTTAACTATGACATCCACTTCCTCCCGAGTGTTTTGACCAACGTCACCGCAATAAAGAGTCCCAGTTCTCGAATCGAAGGAGAATCTCCAGGGATTGCGAAGGCCAACCGCCCAAAACTCTGTTCTCACTTTACTCGGATCGACGGCCAGCCCGTTAAATTGGGTTGCACCCACGAACGGGTTGTCAGAAGGGACGGCGTAGTTGGTACTGCTTGATGGATGTTGATTAGGCGGCAGGCTGGTGGATTTTTTACCGACATCGATTCTTAAAATTCCGGAAAAAAAGTCTTTATCAATGCGCTGGCTGTTATTGCCAGTGTCATTTTGATCACCTTCGTCGCCGAGAGATATGTATAGGTAACCGTCCGGACCAAAATGGAGATCGCCGCCGTTGTGATTTGAATAATCGTCTTTCTGCGTGATGAGCGTGACCTCTGAGCTGGGGTCAGCTTTATTGGGGTCGGCGTCTGAAACTTTGAATCGAGCCAGACGGTCAGACAGGCCGTTTACTCCATCGTTCAAAGTATAAAACAGATAGAAATATCCATTCGTCGCGTACCCGGGATGAAAGGCCATACTGAGGAGGCCGAGTTCACCACCCGAAGTAACTTTTGCCGTAATATCCAAAAACACCGAGGCTGTGCTCACCCCGAAGTTTGTGGTCACCATTATTTTGCCGGCCTGAAGAACGACAAACACTCGTTTGGTTTCTCCCGGGGCTGATGCTATCGCTATTGGCGCACTAAAACTGGTGAGCGGAACGGTTTCAAGGGTGTAACCGTAGACCGCCGGCGCGACGGGCACTGCTATCGAGGTGTTTGGGAAACGCTGTAAAACCCCTGCTTGAGACGCGATTACAGATAGAAAAACGATGATTGAAAAAACCCTCCCACAATTGCACATACGGTATGAAAGTGCGCCTGCATACGTTGATTGTCAAAGGAAGGACAAAAAGGGTGAACCACTATCGAAGATCTCGCAGCAAAGCTGAAACGCTTTTCACTTTATTGGCTGCAACGTCAGCGGACTAGGCGGATAGATGCAAAATAGCCGGATCTCACTTTGAGACCGGGATGGGCAAAACGGTCATGATGGTAATGCCGTATGAGCGCGCTTCAGATTGAACTA
>JAQGOX010000499.1 GCA_028293365.1 Verrucomicrobiales bacterium
GTGCTCTTTGGTCGTAGTCGTGGCGGCCTTTGGGTATCGAGTTGGGCAATTTCCAATCCCGCGCGCGTGGCGGGAATTATCGGTATCTATCCTGTATTCGACTTTACGACCTACCCTGGAATCGAAAAGGCCGCGCCTGCTTATGACTTGTCTCCCGCGGCTTTGCTTGAGCGCCAGGCTAAATACAATCCGATCAAACATATCGACGTGTTGGCAAAAGCGGGTATTCCCGTCGTGCTCATTCACGGTGATGTCGATAAGGTGGTGCCGATCGAACAAAACTCAGCGGAATTTGTCCGGCAATACAAGAAGGCGGGGGCCGACTCGCTTGTAAAACTAATCGTCCTGAAAGACCAGGGTCACAATTTCTTCGAAGGTTTTTTCCATTCGCAGGAACTGGTTGATCACGCGATCACGCAGGCCCGGGCAGAGGTCAAACCGTGATCAGGGTGATAAAAAAGTTTCCCACCCTACGGTTTTAAAACGTACCAGGTGACGCTTTGAGCCGGCAGACTGACTGGTAACTCGATGGATTCTGAACGATCCAGGAGGTACTCCTGAGCTTGTCCATCTTCATGGATAACATTCACTTTTTCAGTTTGTCCTGTGTAGTGGAGTGGAATTTTTAAAGTTTTTTCCACCAGATGGTCAAGTGGGTTAAAAACCATCAGCAATCCCTTCTCGGCCAACTGGCTGTTGACGTGCAAAATGTAATCGAGATCGCGTGCGTCCGGCCGGCGCAGATGTAAGACATCCGAGTCGAGGATTGCGCGATGTTTTCTATAAAAGTCAGTCCATTTTTTAACGACTTTTTTCGTTTCGTCCGTATCGAACAGGCGCGGCCCGCGATAACAGGCTTGGACTCCGGCGCCGAAATTGTCCGCCAGGGTGAGTTCGAAGTGATCGAGATGCTCTGAGAGCGGCTCTATGGTTGCGGCGGGCCCGCCTCCGCCATATTCAACAAGGGGGACTAGCATCCATCCCATGCCTGGACTTTTTTCCCAAGTGCCATCGTAAATGTTTTGGCGCGCGTGGATGAGTTGCTGAGCGCGGGGCAACGACCAGTTGCTTTCGCGATAGCCCATGCCGCATTTACTGGAGCCGTTCAAATAATAGAGATCGGGCACGTTCAGATAAATGCCACGTGCGCGGCACCACTTGTAATAATCGGTGATCACTTTCCATTGGGTCCATTGTGAATCCTCGAGGCCGTGGTGGCCGGGATGAGTTGTTGAGGCGCAGACGTCGCCTGGATAGGAGCCGTCGTGTTCGAGCAAATCCATTCCGGTCTTTTCGTAAAATGCATAAAGTTTTCGGAAATAGTTTTGGCCCCATTTGCTGCCGATGCATGGAGAACTGCCGAAGGTTCCGCCGGATTTTCCGGTGGCCGGATCGATGACATCGTCGTTCGGCCCCACACTGCGACTGGCCAAAAGCGAATACGCACCGAGTTCAATTCCTTTACCGTGGGCATAGTCGGCCAGTTCCTTGAATTGAGCGAGGTACGCTGGATCTTCATTCTCCATATCGAAGCCGCTCCAAAATGAGATAATTACCATTTCGAAACCAACTTCAGCGCACTGATCGATTGCCAGACGAATCGCTTCTGGTTTCGAGCTGCGCACGTGCATCATGATCGGATTCTCCGTCACCCATGGCGCCATGCGGCGATACATCTGACGAACCGCGAGACCCTTCCGCTCCCGATCGGTGCTGTCATGGATCAGCTCGAATGTGCGGAATGAGTCGAATGATTGGCCGGGCTCAATGGAAATCCCGGGACCAATGGGCGCTCGCGACTCAAGCATGTTGGGGGTCGAACTCGAGGAGTTGACCTGGGTTTGGTATTGCGGGTCGATCACCCAATGAGTGGTTTGATTGGCGGTCTGCGGATCCATCCCGCGGAAACTGTAATCACTTTGAATCTGGATATTCGGATATTCCCATCGTTCACGTTTATCGACGACCGATTCATATTCCACCGCAGCCAATATCTCGCTCGTAAAGCTGTTTAATGTGACAGCACGGGGGCCGGCGTTGCTGACAGTGATCCATTTTGAAATAAGCGGAATTCCATCGAACAATTCGTAATGTACCGAAACGGCCAGGTCGCGAACAGCATCGAGGGTGTTCGTGCCCGCGGAGGTGATTGGAGCTTTGAAATGAAGCGTAAGAGCCACACCGGGCGGAGGCCAGGGCATGTCGGCCGAATATCGTTTGCGCTTCCACTCCAATCTTTTTTGCGGAACGCCGATTTCAAAGCCGGTGAATTGGAAACTCTTTGGATCGTTACTCATGGTTTCGAGCCATTCGTTGCGAAGGTATCCATAATCTGGCTGCCCGATCAGCCCGCCGATTGAATATTTTACGTGTTCGATTTCGATTGTGGCTTCCGGCTTCACGCCGCGGATGATCGATTCGCCGGTCATCAGATTATCGAAGGCTACTGAGGCTGCGTTCGGTTCAAGCCGCCAGGTCCGGCTGATAAGACCATTGATTAAAACAATTTCGCGGAAATCACGGCCCCGAACGATTTGGGCTCTTTGCGAACTCTGCGTGACGAGCCAATCGTTTTTCGGCGCGCGGGTCTGCTCGGGTTGCAGAGTTTCGAGTTTTGAAAACAGTTCCTCTGTCGATGCGGGAAGTTCTGGCGCCGCGTGCCGTACGATAAAATCAATAATAGGCGTTGGATCTTTCAAACCGTGCTCATGCCCCACACCTTTTTTTACAATTACAGTCATTTCGCCGCCGAGCTTCTTATAGCGTTCCGCCACGATTGCAGTGTTTTCTGCGAATGGTACGACGTTATCCGCATCTCCGTGAACGTGCAGAATCGGAACGCCGGCACGGGCGAGTGGCTCCAGGCTATCAACTGGATTTTTTTTGTAAGCCAGCGCCTGTTCTTCGGTAAGCCCGTACTGATCGAGGATCTTTTTCCAATAATCCGGTCTCCAGGATCCGGTCCCGGGCGGATCGGTCCTTTTCCCGCCACCGGGCCAGCTCTTGAAGTCGCACACCGGCGCGTCACCGTAAATGCATGCGACTTTTTCTGGATTGGCGGAGGCCCAATTGTAAACAATTAGACCGCCACGGCTGATGCCCTGGAGAGCAACCTTTTTGGAAAGCCCAAAACGCCCGGTCATTTCCGCATAGAGCGCGTTCCAATGTTGGACCGATGCCGGGCTGCCGAGCATGTCGTTAACATCCATCGAAACGTAATAAAGTCCACGGGCCAACAGCGCTTCGCTGGTTCCTTCCCAGGCGCCCCCATACCAGTTATTGAGAATCCAGGGACGCCCTCGAGCACTATCTTTTGGGACGATCACTCCAACCATGCGGCCATCCACATCGAAGTCATATCGATCGTAGCCGTGCCATTGGGTCTTTGTTCCGGGAAAAGGTGGGATGTCTGTTCCTCGGACGATTTCTTCGTTTGTGAGCAAGCCGAATGCAAACGCGATAAACCACAACCTCAATTTGAGCATGGCGCAGATTAGAATGACTGACCGCGGGAAGTCAGGTTTTTGTTTCGTTCCTTTTGCTTGCGCCGCGCGCTTATCCGTACATCATTAGTCATCACCCATTGATATGAATGCGA
>JAQGOX010000942.1 GCA_028293365.1 Verrucomicrobiales bacterium
GCAGAAAAAACAATTCAGGAAACTCCAGTCGCCGAAATTCAGCCATTGCATCCGCCGACTCGGGTTCGATACTTACCAATCTGACAAGAAAGCTTGTATCGGCGTAGACCCTCATCGTCTCGATTCCAAAATTATTTTCGAGAGAGCGATTTCCGACCTGGGTGCACCGAGAACTTCGGCAAGTTCCGCTTCGATTTCAGCCCGGCGGCGCTCCCGGTCGTCCTTGGTAACGGCCGGATGAATCACCCACAACGGCTGACCGTTGTCGGTGACTTGCACAGGGTTGCCTGTTCGCGTCATTAGCTTGACCTTCAGAGGCTCGCGGACCAGCATTCGGAGCGAGATCGTTTTCATGCTGTCAGACGGTACTGGCTGACAGTGCCACTGTCAATTCTGGGAGATTCGTGTGGAACCGGCGGTACCTCAGCGCGAAACAGGCCGCCTATTCGGCGTGAACTGACGCAGCATTTCATTGCACGCGAAAGGTTGCTGGGATTTTGCTCCTGTTTTGACTGGTTCCCGTGCATGCTGGCACGAATGGCGGAAATCGGAAAACTCAATAAGTTGGTAGTTCTAAGACTGGCCACACCCGGTCTTTACCTTGATGGCGGCGAGTTAGGAGAAATTCTGCTCCCCCGCCGCTACACCGCGCTCAAAATTGATCCCGGTGAGCAGGTGGATGTTTTCGTTTATCGCGATTCTGAGGATCGTCTGGTGGCCACGACTGAGACTCCGCTCGCGACTGTAGGCGAATTTGCCTGCCTGAAAGTTTTAAGCGTCAATCCGCAGGTCGGCGCTTTTCTCGATTGGGGCTTAAGCAAGGATCTTCTCCTCCCCTTTCGGGAGCAGGATACGCCAGTGCGGCCAGGTGAGCGGGTGGTTGTTTATATTTATCTCGATTTAAAATCGGAACGAATCGTGGCGACCACGCGCCTGAAGCGTCATTTAAATCGCACACAACCGACCTACCGGGTGGGGCAAGCGGTGGGATTGACGATTCTTGGAAGGACTCCGCTAGGCTACAATGCAATCGTGGAAGGTGCGCATCTTGGACTCCTTTTCCAGAACGACAGTTCCGCACGATTGGAAACGGGACAAAAAGTGAAAGGATTTGTGCGCGCCGTTCGTCCCGGTGGGAAGATTGATCTCAGCCTCGATGCGTCCGGTTATAAACGTGTGGCGTCATTGACAGACCAAATCGTTCAGGAACTTGAGGTCAACGGTGGCCGACTCGAGTTTGATGACGACAGTTCGCCTGAGGCAATTCGCACCCGGTTCGGTGTTAGCAAGAAGGCGTTTAAACAGGCCATTGGAGCCCTTTATAAAGCCCGGCGAATTGAGTTTTTGCGGCCGGGAATTCAAATGATTGAAAAATCGAGGTAAAAGTCTCTCTGCGATAGAATTGACATTCCTTGAATACCTGCACCATGGTGCAGTGGTGAGACTCACCATTAATCTCGACGAAGACCTTTTTCGAATGGCTAAAAGCATGGCGATCGCTGAAGACTGCTCAATTAGTGCAGCGGTGAACAAGCTGCTACACAGGGGAGTGAGCGACTCCATTAAAAAGCAGAAAAGAAAGCGGAATCAAATTCCGATCTCGAGGGGCCACCGTCCGTTTACCTCGGAGGATGTCTATGCTATCGAGCAGTTATGATCTGGTTGCTTGATGGAAATGTGCTCTCATCCCTGGCCCTTACTACCCGTGAACACCATTGGCGTGCGCACGATTGGTTTGCGGACGTTAAGACATTTGCAACTTGCGCTGTTAGGAGCATTGCTGCGAGTGCATATGGTGACGGCGGAAGATCGATCCGCCTCTGCGGCCTGGACCGTCCTAAAAGAAATTGAATCCATGCCGGGTCATGAATTTTGGAATGACGGATTTTCCTATACCGACGTCCCACATCGGTTTTTGCAGGGGCCAAAACAAGCAACAGATGCGTGTCTCGTGCAACTGGCACGGAAACGATCTGGCCGATTGGCTACTCTCGACGGCTCACTGGCAGCTCTCCATCAGGAATTCGCACTTCTTCTGCCGATGTGAAGATTGATTTCGATTGCGCGCGTGGTTACGCTACATAATCCGAATTCAGCCCTGCCAAATTCACATCGCGAGACAATTCCGCCAATCCTTCCGGAATTGGAATTGATCGAGCAAATAGGCTCGGGCGGTTACGGCGAAGTTTGGCTCTGTCGAAACGCTCTCGGTGCTCTGCGCGCGGTCAAGATCGTGCGGGGGGCTGAATTCGATGCAAAATATATTCCCCCGCTTCACTTTCGTGACTCTTACCCCTGAAGATTAAAATGAACAGTTCACCGGCGACCCACTTCCGGCCGGCGTCGGCTCCTGGACCACGGATTAACAAAGACATCGTTTGCTATACACGTACAGCAGTGGCATCATAATTCCATGCTTGCTATTCGACTCGATACTGACACTCAGAATCGCCTTGAACTTTTGGCCAGGAAAACCGGTCGGACAAAAACGTTTTACGCTCGGCAGGCGATTCTCCAGCACCTTGAGGATCTTGAAGATATTTACCTCGCCACGAAGCGCCTGCGGCGAATAGCCAAAACCTATTCTGCCGGGGAGGTAAAACGTGAGCTGGATCTATAGGTTTGACGCTCGAGCGCTTAAAGAATTGCAGAAACTCGGACGCGAAGCTCAACAACAGATCATCGCTTATCTCGACCAGCGAGTGGCCGGATCAGGCGACCCTCGCCGTTTCGGCAAGGCTCTGAAAGCAGACTTGGCCGGTCTGTGGCGATATCGCGTCGGCGACTATCGAATTCTCTGCCAGGTTCAAGGACGCGAACTCCTCGTGTTAGTGATCGCGGTCGGCCACCGGAAGGACATTTACCGTTAATGCCGCCAAATTGTCCGAATTTTCGAATTTTTTCATCAGGTCCTATCCGTAGCCTATTCGAAGACGGTATTTTCCAAATCCAATTTGTAGATCGTTCCTTCGAAACCGACTAGAAAGATCTCGCCCTGATCGTTCGTCGAAAAGGCGACTATGCCCTGGGGAGAGATGCCGATCTGGCGGATCGTTTTCAACTTCCTGTTTTCCTGCGTCAGTCCGAAGATGCGTTTGGATGAATAGTCTCCAAAAATATAGACACCCTGAAAGGAGGAACCTTTTGCTCCATGATAAACCAATCCGCCGGTAACCGAAATCCCGTGCTTTCGTTTGTAGGCAAATACCGGCAACGTATAGATCGCGCCTTCTTTGCGATACTGATTTGAGAACGGTTCAAAGCCTTCGTACACGTTCCACCCCATGTTTTCGCCACGACGGACGATATCGATCTCGTCCACGCGATCCTGTCCAACATCGCCGAGCCAGAGTTCGCCGGTTGCTTTGTCGAAACTGAATTGCCAAGGGTTGCGCAAGCCGTAAGCCCAGATTTCAGGCCTTGCATTGGCGGCACCTCGGAAAGGATTATCCTGCGGGATCGCGTAAGCTTTTCCGTCTTCAGTTTTATCGACATCGATCCGAAGCATTTTACCGAGCAGTAGATTCAGGTTTTGCGCATGGCCGTTGGGATCGCGATGGGGTCCGGTATCGCCCATTGCAAAGTAAAGATAACCATCCGGACCGAACTCAAGATTTCCGCCGGAATGATCTTCGGCCACGCTGACGATTTTAAGCAGGCGGCGTCCCGGTTCGCCCGAGTCCTCGCGGAGGTTCGGCGCAAAATGTTTCTCCACAACTACGGTGGAGGCAACTCCATCTTCGAATACCTGATATTTCAGGTAATATTTCCGGTTCTCTTTGAATTTAGGATGAAAGGCGAGACCTTGAAGACCATTGGGCCCGCGCTTGTAGAAGACTTCCGAAGTAAGATCCGCAAAAACAGCTTTCTCGTCGCCCGAATCTTTCTTTTCCATCCGCCAGATCATTCCAATTTGATGCATGACCAGAAATAAGTTGGTATTACCGGGCACCTGAATCATTCCAGTAAGGCCTGATTGGACCTCGGACTTTGCTACGCGTAGCTGTTCGGTAAAAAACGGAACAAGTTGGATTGGTTTGGCCAGGGCAGGTATTACATCGGGCATGCCTCGGTTACTGGTGAGAGTGTTCTCGGGCTGCCGGAGCGTGGTGAGATACTGAATCAGGTCGGTAAACTCTTCCGTCGAAAGCCCATTTTGCAACCCTTCGGGCATCAGCGAAACGGTGCTTCCCCGCTTCGATGCAATTTTAGAGGTCGGAATGCGAAGGCTCTTTCCATCGGCGCCGATCAGTTGCAAATAATCGGTGGTAAGTTCCTGGATAACGCCTTGATATTCCTCTCCTGATTTCAATTCGATGATCGTCATTCCGTAGCCGACGGCAATGGTCGCGGAAGGATTGAGAATGGCCTCAATCAAATCGCTTCTGGTGAATTTGTCGCCGACCGCAAAAAGGTCTGGCCCCGCCTTGCCTGCTTTTCCATTGATCGAATGGCATTTGGAACAAGCCAGGTGTGTCTCGTCCGAAAAAAGCTTTTGGCCGCGTTCCACATTTCCTTCGGCGTTCAGCGCCGCACGCTTATAGCGCTCAAGGTCAGGCGGTGTGTTTGCGGCTTTTGCGGGTGTGGCTTGGCCTAAAGCTGTTTGCCCAAGCGAAGCCAGGAGAAGCAAACCAAGAGTAGACGAGATAAGTTTTCGAGCTGATATTTTCACGCTAGATGAGTGGGGTGGACCTTTAAACAGTTTTAAAGTTGCGGTTCAATACCGGGATAATGTGGATTTCCGGCAAAAAAGGAAACTCCAAGTTGTGTTGAGCGCGGCGGGATAGTTCGCGAGTGGGAAGTTAGAAGGTGCCGTCGACTCGAATGAAGCGGGAATTTTTGGAGAGTTCTGTTTGAGATGAAATGGATCACTTTACAGTAACTGGATGCCGAGCTGAATGGATTTTGAAACAAGTTCCCTTTGAGTGTTCGTTTTGCGAAGATTCGGTGGTTCAATACTGATTATGCGTTTGCTCACGTTTTTCGCTTTTCTCGCCTTTCTAAACTTGAATTTCGCGGCGGAAATCATCCTTCACGTCTCTCCCGAAAGTACCTTTGGTCACGGGGCGGCGTTCACAAACGTTGAGGATGCCGTCAGTCGGGCGCGAAGTTTGCGTGAAAAGGACTCGGCTGCATCGATCACCATTAGCCTGGCGAGCGGCCGCTACGAACTCAGCCGACCGCTGGAATTCGGACCTAAAGACTCCGGTGGTTCGGCCGTAAATCCACTTCAGATTAAAGCGGATATCGGAGCAAGGCCGATTCTTTCCGGGGGAAGACGAATTCTCGGTCTCAAACGCTCGATTGCAAATCGAAATCTCTGGCAGGTCCAACTCCCTGAAGTCTCGGAAAAAAAGTGGTATTTTTCCGAACTATTCGTCAATGGGAACCGCGCAAAGCGCGCCCGGACGCCGAATACTGGTTTTTATAAATTGAATGGGCCAAGTCCCGAGGGCAAGCCGGCGAAAATTAAATTCAAGGTTGGTGATATTAAAAAGCAATGGGCCGATGCCGGCGATGTTGAACTCGTCGCTCTCCTCGCGTGGGCGGATCTACGCATGCAAATCAAATCAGTGGACGAGGAGAAAGGCTTTGCGGTTCTCAGCGGCGAAGCCAGACCCTCCAACAAGGAAAGCGAGGCGCGGTACTATATCGAAAACGTGAGAGATGCTCTTGATGAACCCGGAGAATTTTATCTGGATCGGAAGACCGGGGTATTGAGTTATCTCGCGAAAGAGAGCGAGGATTTATCGACCGCCGAAGTAATTGCCCCAGTTCTAAGGGAGTTGATCACAATACGAGGTGATTTTGACACACGCAAACCTGTCCAGCATATCGTCTTTCGGGGAATCACTTTCAGCGATACGGATTGGATGTTGCCTGCAACTGGTTATGCCGATACGCAAGCGGCCGTTTCAGTGCGCGGAAATCTGCTCGCCGAGGGTGTGACTGACTTAAGAGTCGAAGATTGCGTCTTTACGCACCTAGCCGGTTATGCGATCGAATTGGGCAAGGGTGCACAAAAGTGCAGAATTGTTGGAAATGAGATTTCTGATTTGGGCGCGGGGGGCGTTCGGATTGGTGAAGGCGCGCAGCGAACCGATTCTTTCGAACAGAATTTCGGTCACGTCGTTTCTGATAATCAGATTCATGATTGTGGGAAAGTTTACCCTTCAGCCATTGGCGTTTTCATTATGCAAAGTGGAACGAACCTGGTTTCACATAACCACATCCATCATCTTTTTTATACGGCAGTGTCGGTCGGTTGGAATTGGGGTTATCAGCAAACTCTCTGCCGGGAGAATGTTGTCGAGTTCAACGACCTCCATGATATCGGGCAGGGAATGCTGAGTGATATGGGGGCTGTTTACACGCTCGGTATTCAGAAGGGCACGATCATTCGCAACAATCGGATTCACGATGTTCGGTCCTATGGATACGGCGGCTGGGGACTTTATCCCGATGAAGGCAGCAGTGGCATTTTGTGGGAAAACAATCTTGTCTATCGATGCAAGAGCGCCGGACTTCACCAGCATTATGGCAAGGAGAACATCATTCGGAATAACATTTTTGCATTGAACGAGGAACATGAATTGATGCGCACACGCGAAGAAAAGCATCTCTCCTTCTTTTTCACCAACAACATAATATATTTCAATTCGGGTGATCTGCTCGGCAGCAATTGGTCGAATGACCAATTTGTAATGAATTCGAATCTCTATTACGACACAAGGATGGGCACCAATGCACCCAGCTTTAGGTTCGGAAACAGAACGTTCGCGGAGTGGAAAGCCTCCGGACACGATACGAATTCGGTCATCGCGGATCCTCTTTTTGTTTCTCCCGAGGCAGATGATTTCCGCCTGAAGAAAGATTCGCCTGCATATAAAATTGGATTTCGCACGATCGATTTTAGCAATACGGGGCCGCGTCGAATCGGCGCTCGAACCGATTGATGAAGTTCTCGAGGTGCGTCCTTGTCACGAGGGTAGGATAGGCATAATTTCCGGATCGTATGAGGCTTTGGAATTTTCTTTGGAAAGCGCTGCTGGTTTCATTGGCGTTGCTGGTCCTTTGGCCCTGGTTCGTGGATGCACAAACGACGAATGCAACCAATACAACGGAGACCGTGACCCAGGGAGGCACGGCGGTGGTAGCGGCCGGAGGCCACGAGGCAGTGCGTTTGACATTCTGGCTGGATCAAATTACGCCCCTCCGGCAATTGCTTTTTGGTTTTCCACTTTGGGAATACATCGCGATCGCTATCTATGCAGCCATCGCTTTTCTGGTCGCGCGCATTCTTGATTATCTGATTGGTGTTCGACTTCAATCGTGGGCCGCCAAGACTACCACAAAAGTTGATGATTGGATTCTTCGTCTGCTGCACGGCCCGTTAAAGCTGATCGTATTTATCATCTTTTTACACATTGGACTGGAGGTGTTTCATTGGCCCACTTGGATCGCGGTCTGGCTTAAAAAAGGCCTGTACGTCATTATCGCTTTTTCCATCACCTACATGGTCCTCCGGGTGGTGGACCTGCTGATCAGTCACTGGCGCGTTCGCGCGGCTACCAAGGAAGATACGACTTTCAACGAGCAACTCTTCCCAATTGTCAGCCGCAGCTTAAAAACTTTTGTGATTCTGGTAGCCGTATTGGTCACGGCAGACAACCTGCAAATCAACATTCGATCAGCGATTGCGGGTCTTTCCATCGGCGGCCTTGCCCTCGGACTGGCCGCGCAAGATACTGTCGCCAATTTGTTTGGCGCCGTGGCGGTATTTATGGATAAGCCGTTCAAGCTGGGCGACGCGGTTCGCGTCGAAAGTTTCGAAGGAAATGTGGAGGCGATCGGATTGCGCAGCACACGGATCCGTAATCCCGATGGACATCTTATTACAGTGCCGAATAAAACCATGGGAAATGCCGTGGTTACGAATCTCACCCGTCGTCCGAACTTCCGGACTATGATGAACATTGGCATTACCTATGACACCAGTTCAGCGAAACTCGAAGAAGCGGTCGCTATCCTTAATGACGTTCTGGCCAAAGAAGCTTTGACTCATGATAGGATTGTCAGCTTTAACCGATTTGCGGATTCCTCCCTGAACATCCAGGTATTGCATTGGATGAAAACGACTGACTACAAAGAGTACATGCGTGTTTTGCATGTCATGAACATGGCTATTAAACAGCGCTTTGACGCCGCTGGGATCGGATTCGCATTTCCGACGCAGACGGTTTATTTAAAGCAGGATTCCGAATGGCGCTTTGCTTTGCCGGACCAGAGAAAACTCTAGCATTGGGGCTCGGCAAATGGTGCTGCGCAGGATTAATCACCCCTCGCTTTGAAGAACTGCGAGAGGAGATCGCTGCAAAATTCCGAAGCTGGAAAATACTCCCGCGGCGAGAGTGAGCAGGGGGACGAGAACAAGAGTTGCCAACATTGCCCGGACATTCAGTTGAAACGGGATTTCAAAAAGAAAGCGAGCCAGTCCCCAGGCGGCCGCTTCAGCGCAGATCATTCCAACCACGGCTGAAAGCAACCCAATGCAGGCATATTCGATCGCGAGGATAGTCATTACTTGTTTGCGGGAAGCTCCCAGGGTCCGTAAAAGGACGCTTTCACGCAGTCGTTGAAACCGCCCCGTGAGGATCGCGGCGAAAAGTACAAATCCCCCTGTGATAACGGTAAACGAGGACATGAACTGGACCACGGAGGCGATTTTGGAAACCAGGTTTTGGATGGTTTGCACCACAATCGAAAGATCGATTGCGGTAATATTGGGAAATCGGTGAACAATGGTGCGTTGCATCTGCGCGGATTTCTCCGGGGACTCCACTCGGGTCGTGAGCACATGAAAGGCTGGCGCGCCTTCGAGTGAGCGCGGTTCAAATACGACGAAAAAGTTTGGCTGCATCCGCCTCCAATCGACCTTTCGCACATGGGCGATTTTTGCACTAATAGGCACACCCTGTACATCGAAGGTTAACTCGTCGCCGAGTCCGATGTGCAGTTCATTGAGTAATCCTTCTTCTACCGAAATGGCGGGAGTAGTGCCTTCTGCAACGGGCCATTTACCACTCACGGTTGTTTCGCCTGGAGCGAGGGCATTTCGAGAGGTTGAGCGATATTCCCTGCGTAAAGCCCAATGAGCGATTTCTTTATTGGATTTTCGGAGCAGTCGTTCGACAGGAACTCCTTTAATGGCCGCAAGTCGCATCGTAACCATGGCTGCTTCCTGAATCACCGGCAGGCCCTCTTCCTTTAGCAGCGTCCGGAGATCGTCTAATTGGTCTGGCTGAATGTCAAAGAGGACGGCATTGGCACGGGTTGATTCGCTTTCAGGCGTCAATTCGTGCACCAGGATTTGTTGGCTGGCAAAAAGTGCGAGTATCAAAAACGTTCCGAAACCGAGGATAACCAAAAGAAGCAGTGTCTGATTTTGCGGACGGAACATGTTGGAAAGTCCCTGTCGAAGTGTGTAGGGCCAGGCTGGGACGATGATTTTACGCGTTACAAAGATTACGATGCGGGCCACAACGGCAAGAACGAGCAGAACGGCTCCAATTCCACCCGCAAAGGCGAGACCATGGATTGGGCGATCACTTTCCCAAATTGAGTAGCCCACAATTCCGAGGCCCAAAAGGGTGTAGAGAAAAAAGACCATCCCATCTTTTGGAAGATGCGGTGGTTCGAATCGGGACCGCAACGCAGCCAACGGCGAGATGCGGCGAAATGGCGCGAGCGGAATTAATACGAATAGAACGCAAAATCCGAAACTGGCAGCGAGCGCGAGTGCGACGGAGCTCCAGGCAATGCGAAAATCGATATGCACGGGAATCAGATCCGCCAGGAGGTGTGGTAGAATTTTTTGGACCGATATCCCAATGGCTGCGCCCACGAGCGATCCGAATGCTGCGAGCATTATGCCCTGGACGCAGTAAATGGCTGTGGTCTGGGCCGCGCCGCTTCCAAGGCATCGAAGCACCGCGACATCGGGGATCTTGGCCCGCATGTGCATTTGAATGGCGCTGGCTATGCCAATGCCGCCAAGTAGCAAAGCCACCAGCGCGCCGAGGCTTAAATAATTTTGGAGATTTTGCATGGCATTTCCAAGATTCTCCTTTCGGTTTTCCACCGTTTCCGACTCCAGTCGCAATTTGTCGAGACGCGGCCGCAATCGAAGCACGAGCTTTTGTGGGTCCGCATCGGGTGGCAACTTGAAATAAACCTTGTAGCGAGCGAGGCTGCCGGGGCGGATCAGATGCGTGGCGCTCAAGTCGTCCATCGGTATATAAACGCGCGGAGAGAGCGTTGACATGACCACACTTTCGCCCGGGATTTTTTCCAGTGCGCCGGCAATTGTGAACGTCTTTTCACCCAGGGCGACGGCATCGCCAGTTTTAAGGCTGAACTGCGTCATTAAACTTTCTTCGAGTAATATGCGTCCCGCAGTTAACTGACTGGCCGCTGCGGTGGGGATGGTTTCCAGTGCTCCGTAGAACGGAAACCCCGGGGAGAGAGCCCGAACGTTGACCATTCGCGTCTCTCCAGTCTTTGCCACCCGCAGCATTGAATTAAAACTCGTTTGGCGCGATTGAGCTGATGCTGGAATCGATGCAATCAGTTTTTCAGCGTCTGGGGACAGGGCCTCCCGTGAACCGATCGCCAGATCAGCACCCAACAAGGTTTTGCTTTGCTCCGCGACCGCGTCGCGCAGATTTGCCCCCAGAGATCCTGCCGCAACGAGGGCGGCGATCCCTAGAATGATCGAGGTGGAGAAGAGGAGCAATTTTTTGCGACTGGCACGCCCGTCGCGCCAGGCCATGAGCCAAACCCACTTGCTAAACAGCGCTGACATCGATTCCTTCTAAGTCCGCGTCACATCGCTGATCATTGAACCACCCTTCAACCGAATGATTCGCTGAGTTAGTTCGGCGAGTTCCAGATTATTGGTGACGAGAACCAGCGTGGTGCCGGAGTCGTGGATTAAGTTGAAAAGGGAATAGACGATTCGAGAAC
>JAQGOX010000532.1 GCA_028293365.1 Verrucomicrobiales bacterium
CGGCGCGCCGGATTGTTTAGTCTCGAAATCGTATTTCACATAAGGGCGGTTGTTTGCGACGAAATAAGGCCACCCGAAATTCCCAGCACCTTTCGCAAGATTGAACTCATCAAATCCGGCCGGGCCGCGTGCAGCATCTGATTCCAGAGAATCGGGACCAACGTCACCCCAAATGAGCCAGCCGGTTCGATCGTCAACACTGAATCGGAAAGGGTTGCGACAGCCCATGATATAAATCTCGGGCAGGGTTTTCGGCGTGCCGGGGGTGAAGAGGTTGCCCGTCGGGATTGTATAAGTCCCATCTCGTTCAGGATGAATGCGGAGAATTTTGCCACGCGGATCGTTGCTATTTGCGGCGGTGCGCTGTGAATCATGAACTTCGCGGCCAGCGCGCTCATCCAGTGGACTGAAGCCATTGGAATCGTTAATGAAGGTGTAGTCGCCCGTTGATGTGTAGAGATTTCCGTGCGCGTCGAAGGCCAGGCCGCCGCCGGAGTGATTGGGTTTCTTTGCCAGCGTGGGTATATGAAGGAGAACATTTTGAGATCCGTGATCGAGAACGCCGTTGGTCAAAGTAAAGCGCGAGACCCGATTTTCGAGCAAGCTGACGGTCGAATGGAAAATGTAGATCCAATGATTTATTATAAATCCGGGATCGAGCGCGAGCCCGAGAAGGCCATCTTCGGGGCCGGTGAACACATCCAACCGTCCAACGAGCGACGTTTCGCTCGTGGCAGGATTCCAGGTTTTAACCGCCCCGTGACGTTCACCAAAATAGACGCTTCCATCAACGGCGACTGAGAGCTGAATCGGCTCATTCAAATTTGTGGCGAGCACGACTTTTCGAAATCGAGACTCATCAGGAAGCAAGGCCGCCGCCCCAACTGGCCGGAAGAGCGAAAGAAAAACCAGTGCCAAAATTACAATTCTTTCCTCCCGATATCGACGGTATGAAAATAGTTTCACGGAATGGTGACGTATGCGCTGCCAATACATTCAACTCGCGGGGCACAAACTCAAGCACGTTTCTGTTTAATGAATGGGACGATCTGCGAGCACTTCCGGCCAGCTATGGAATTCCGATGCAATAATTTGGGAGATCCGACACTCGTTAAGAAAAAAAACAAAAAAACGATGTCCTGAAGCGATTAGTCCATTCGTTGTGTAGGTGAACGTAGAAATCAAATCACAACGAAAGACCTATTATGAAAACGAAAATTACATCCCTCCTGTTAACCGCATTATTGGCAGCGCTGGTTTCTGCCCGCGCCGACGAACAAGGAAAGCCGAAACCAGGTTCCGCGGAATTGGAGCGAATGAAAGGGCTGGTGGGAACCTGGCAAGGGAAAACGGATATAGGTCAGGGTCCGATCGATCTGACCGTGCAGTATCGTCTGCTGGCAGGCGGAACCGTTTTGGAAGAAAGAGTGTTTCCCGGTACGCCAAATGAAATGGTCACAATGTATTACGACAAGGATGGCCAACTGGCGCTCACTCATTACTGCATCATGGGAAATCGGCCGGCGATGGTATTGAAATCATCCGATCCGCGAACGATCCGGTTCGATTTCGATAAAACGTGCGGGATCAACGCCGCGAAGGAATCGCATATGCACGCGATGACGCTGACATTCGATAATCCCGATACAATTACGACCAGTTGCGAGGCTTTTATGGACGGCAAAGAAATGCCGGCACATCCAACCACTCTGAAGCGCGTGAAATCCTGATACGGGAATAAAACTGGATCCCAAAATCTTACCCGGCTCGGCAGTCCAGCCCGAGTGGGCCTTATAGTTTAAGACCAAGTCACAAAAAAAGCCCTGCCGAAGTCGACAGGGCTTTTGAGTGGATATAGATTTTCGTTACGCAGCAGGCGTTGTCTGGGGCGCGGCCTCCGCAGTCGGCGCATCGGCACTTGGAACCTCGGCGGCATGACTTGTTTCGCCAGTCGGGCCCTCGATATTCGGCACACTTTCAGAAGTAACTTCTCCGGCCGACTCTCCCGCTTCAGGAGCAGATGTCGCTTCCGCGGCTACCCCCTCATGTTTCACTTCGGCCTTCGGCTTCTCAGCACGAACGGGCTTTGGCAGCGGCCGTTTGGCTGTTTCCATAATTCCGTTAGCGAATTCGATGACGTGCCCTTCGTGAATGAGCCAGTGCAAATCGCTGACCAACGCTGCCATTTCAGGAGTCGGCTGTTCTGGCAGCGCTGTCGGAGCAGTAGGAGCCCCTGCGGCAGATTCGGCTGCCGGAGCCGCGGGTGCTGCTGGTTTTTCGCTGTGCCCAGGTGCAAACGCTTCGATCAATTTGCGTCGGGTGCATTTCGGAGTGGCATCGATGAAATCGACGATCTTTTTGACATTTTCTGAAACCGGCGTGAGAGCCATGTCCAAGTACTTCGGACGGGCAATCGCGACGTGTGTCACCGTCTTGTTCACTTTGAAAAACTGCAAGCCGTGCCGGGCAAACTGACCGCTCAGAACGTTCACAATCTTTAACGGGAAACGCATTTGATCGTCCCAGGCGCGGCGAATCAGAGTCTGCAGCGGCCGCGCCGGCAAGGATTGGGCCACCGTGCCGGGCATTGTGAATTTGTCCACGGGTAGAACTACATTCGCCAGATGCGTCTGTCGGAAATGGGCATCAACCTCTTCGCGGGTGTTGATTTTGATCGATTCCGGAATGTTTAGAGCGGTGAATTCCGTTCGAAAACTCTGTTCATCGAGCCACTTTTTAACAACTTCCGGTTCGCGAACCATCTTGATTCGCGATTTGAACATGTCGAACGGCATTCTGGAAAATCGATCCGCGTGCAATTTCGCCAGTTTAGCCTGGTAATCGTGGTAATTGGGCGGACCCAGGATGGCGCCACTCATGCCGCACTGCGCGACAAATGTGTAGGTCCCTTTGGGTGGATCAGTCGGAATCTTCTCCGAAGAATAAAAGGTGCCGAAGTGTTTACCGAGCACATGTTCGACCGCATCCTGCTCAGAGAGCCAAAGGGTATCGTCCAAACCACAAATAAAGAGCGGTTGAGCAATCTGACCGTCCGGTTTCTTGATGGTATTGAGCTGAACCGAGTAACGCTCGGCCTTTTTAAGAACCAACGTGGCGATCTCAAAAAGTGGATAGGCACGTCCGGTCAACTTAATCTGGCGAGCAAGGGATTCGACCCCCTTCTCTTCCGGAATAAAGGTAACTTCGAGATCGGGCAACGGTGCGACTGGCTCGCGGCGTTCTTCCCGGCGCGGCCCGCCAAACTGTGGGCGACCGCGTCCCTGGCCCTGTCCTGGCCGGGGTCCCCGATCCTGACCGCCCGGACGGCCACCGCCGCCACCCGGACCTCCAGGGCCACCTTCGCGACGTTGTGGAGGCCGATCACGGCGTTGACCACCCCCAGGGCCTCCGGGCCCTCGATCACGGCGTTCACCGAAACCGCGACCGCCGCGGCCGGATTCTTCCGAACCTGTGTATTTAGCGAAGCGACTTGTGTCCGCAGGTTTTTGAGCCCAGGAAGGCAAAAAATGCAGGTCCAAGTCCAATTCTGTTTCTGGCGATTTCGATTCTGGCGACGTACTCATGTAAAATTACTTCGGGAAGATGATAAGATCATGCACCTCCCGTTACTTTGCAAATCAGCCCTGACAATGTATCGACTGCGGCCAGATTGCAAGCGTGGGATGGAAATGAAAAGAGGACCCGGTTCTGGAGTTGGGGAGAGATTAGGGTCGTGCCGCAAAAAATATCTGACCATTTAGCGAAAGAAAACCTTCTCTTTCATCAAGTCTCACCGCAAATTTTGCATTCGCCGAAAGGGCGGGAAATGGAGAATGCTTCGGTCAACTCGCCGGGAGGCTCGCATTAGGCAATCAAGGCAAACCCTCCATTCCAGGCAATATAACGAAGCCGAGATAACCATGCATACGATCGCTTTTCTTCAGGATCTGGCTGCGGTGATGATTGTGGCCGGTCTGGTCACGATACTTTTTCATCGTTTCAAACAACCCGTAGTGCTTGGTTATATTTTGGCCGGATTCATTATCGGACCGCATACCCCGCCTTTTTCTCTCATCACAAGCGA
Source organism: Verrucomicrobiales bacterium (assembly GCA_028293365.1). Taxonomy (GTDB): domain Bacteria; phylum Verrucomicrobiota; class Verrucomicrobiia; order Limisphaerales; family SXQI01; genus JAQGOX01. The sequence continues at coordinate 4,085 of JAQGOX010000532.1, forward strand.
AGAAAGCATCAATACGCTGGCGGAAATCGGTGTGATTCTATTGATGTTCTCTCTCGGCCTGGAATTTAGCCTGCGAAAACTTAAAAAAGTCGGTGGCACCGCTGTAATAGCAGCACTCCTCGAGATTTTGGTAATGGGCTGGGTCGGTTACGAGCTTGGGCGGCTCTTCAAATGGAGCAATAGTGACAGTCTTTTCCTGGGCGCGATGCTTTCGATGTCATCCACGACCATTATTATCAAGGTGCTTGCGGAACTCGGGCGCACCAAGGACAGCTTTGCACAGCTCATTTTCGGGATTCTGATCATCGAGGACATTCTCGGAATTGTCATGATTGCGTTACTTTCCGGCATCGCCACAACGGGAAGTTTAAGCGCCGGAACGGTCGGAGTGACGCTTGGGAAATTGTCGGTATTTCTTGTGGTAATTCTGGTCGTGGGCCTGATCACTGTTCCACGTTTAATCGGCTACGTGGCGAAATTTAAAAGCAACGAGATGCTGTTGATCACGACGCTTGGACTTTGTTTTGGCGTTTCATTACTGGCTGCGAAGGTTGGATACAGTGTCGCGCTGGGTGCATTTATCATCGGCGCCATCATCGCCGAAGCGCGGGAGATCCACCGAATTGAAACGCTGATCGAGCCGGTCCGAGACATGTTCAGCGCCGTTTTCTTCGTCGCGATCGGCCTTTTGATCGAGCCGCATATGTTGATGACGCACTGGATGCCCATTCTAGTGATCACCCTGGCGGTCGTTTGCTGCAAAGTGATTGCGTGCGCGACCGGAACATTTCTCGGCGGGTACGATAGCCAAACGTCGTTACGCGTGGGAATGAGCGTCGCGCAAATCGGCGAATTCTCATTCATTATCGCGTCGCTCGGCGTGACCCTCAAAGTCACGAGTGAATTTCTTTACCCTATTGCGGTCGCGGTTTCCGCGATTACGACGCTGCTTACACCCTATCTGATTCGAAGCGCCGACGGGGTGGTGGTGCGATTTAATCGTTCCGCACCGCGCTCGCTGGTTCACTCCATGTCGCTATATACTCAATGGATCGGAAAGCTGGGCCATCGAAGCCAGCCAGGCCTGGCCGCCAAACTGACGCGACGCTGGATATTGCAAATGGCCCTGAACGTCGCGCTCATGACCGGCATCTTCATTGCGGCCGATTATTTGGCGCGGGAAAATCCGGGTTGGTTGAAAAAACTGAATTGGAGCGAAGAAAGCGTCAACACTGCTTTGTGGCTGGTCGCGGTCATTATGTCGCTCCCTCTATTTATCGCGACATCCCGAAAGCTGGGCGCTCTTGGATTGCTCATCGCCGAAACGCGCGTGACCCAGGCCGCGGCGGGAGAGCGAACGGCAGCAATTCGATCGGTCGTCGCGCAGGTGATTCCGATCGCAGGAACGGCCGTATTGGGATTTTACGTGCTGGTGCTTACTTCGGCTTTGTTGCCGGGACTGGAGGTGTTGATGGTTCTGCTCCTGCTGGTGGCGCTGGTGGCATGGCTGCTGCGAAGATCGTTCATCAAGGTTTACTCTCAGGCGCAGGCCGCTTTGCAGGAAACATTCGCCCAGCCGCCACCAGAAACGCAGGCAGAGGTAATGGCTGTTCTGCCCGCCTTGTTTCGCGATGCGCATTTGGAAACCTGTGAAATTACCAGCACCTCACCCGCGGGGGGGAAGCTGATCCACGAACTCAAACTTCGGACGCTAACCGGCGCGAGCATTGTCGGTATTGAACGAAATGGTCGCAGCATCATCAATCCCAGTCCGGACGAGGAACTTCAGTGCGGGGACAAGGTTCTATTGCTAGGGAGTTCTCGCCAGTTGGAAGCGTCGTGCAAAATTCTAAAGTGATGTGTGGGCAGTTGCTCCATGGAGACTGCCAGGTTAAGTCCGGGTTCGTATTTCCGCGTTCAGCAACAATTTGAATATTGACACTAGGGCGGCAGAATTGTGAGATTCAACGCTATTGCCGATGGACTTGAGCACGGAAGGTTCGTGCC
>JAQGOX010000945.1 GCA_028293365.1 Verrucomicrobiales bacterium
GACAGAATTGACCGCAACAGTCAAAGCAACGCTACCGATTGAAAACCCACCCTGCGTGATAGTCAGATTATTGATCGCAACTGTTGTCAGGTTCTGGAACAAAGGAGAACTCAAAGTCGCGCTAGCAATCGTAGCCAGCGTTGACTGGCCCGGAGTCAGAACCACCCCGGAAGCATCGACTTGAATTGCCTCACCCATTTTAATTTTAAACGAGCCAATTGTAATTGCCAGTTTACCCGTATCAGCAGCAGTCTCAAAAGCGAAGGCTGCCGTGATATTCGTAAAACTGCTTTGGACGAAATTTCCACCGGGGAACAAGTTCAAGTTTTCGACCTGAACGCTGACCGCTCCGGTCACCACTCCAGACGAATAATTGACTGAGAATCCGTTGGTAGCAATCGCAACACCAGACGCAGAAAGGAAGCCGCCAATCGTTGCATTTTGTCCGGCAGTTTGACTCAAAGTCAACGACCCAAAACTGAAACCATTCCCCCGGATCACAACGTTTGTGATCTCGGCAGGATCAACTCCATTGAAGAGGGCCGAGCCAGCCGTCATGGTTGGAATAATGATCAAAGTTTGGTCGGCCGGACCCTGCCTGCTGTAAGTGATAGTAAACCCGGAAGCATCCAAAACCAACGCTTCGCCCACCGTCAACCGGAACAAGTCGCTGACCAGAGAGAACGTTTGAGTCGACAAGGAATAAGTTCCAGTCAACGCATCTGCATGCCCGTTTCCAGGACTAAAGACTCCGTAAAAAGTTTTACCAGGGAAAAGTGTCGCGCTGGCCACATGAAGAGAAATTGTTCCGCTCAATGTGCCGCCCACCGTGTAGCTCATCCCACTGAAAGTAATCCTGGAGTTTCTTAAATCCACCAGACCGTCCACTCCCAAAGTTGTAAGGCCGGGCAATTCGCCATCCGAAATTGAAAATCCATTTTTCGAAACGGTCAGAGCATTGGCGATGACGATTGAATTATTAAACGGAACAAGTGAAGCACTGAAACTCGCCAGACTCGCAATCACCTGATTGTCGGAACCATTCGGGTCATAAGAAAGATTCAGGTTCGATCCGGAAGCGGCAAGCAACGAAGGAATGCTTAAAGAGAATTGGGCGCCTGTGATTCCAAATTTTCCACCAGTCGGTAACGACTTGTTCGTAAGAGAATATGTGCCAGTCAAACCGGTGATCGTTGCGGTCAAACCCGTCCCAATTTTCAACGTAGCCGAACCCGCGCTAATCGTAACACTTCCAGTGTAGAGCCGAGTTCCACCCGAGTTATCTACCGTGACACTGAAGCTGATTGTCGGATTTGAGATACGGAGAAAACCGCCGAGCAAGAGATCACCCAAACTAATCGAATCATTGATCGAAGAACCAACGGCCGAAGCTAGATGGTCAGTGATTGCATTGAGGAAATCAGGTAAAGTCGAAAGAAAACGAGGCTGCGCTGCCTTCTGAGAAGGGGGGGATAAACTTGAAACAATCGATTGAACATCAACAACTTCAGAAGAAGGAGGAGGGTTCGCTGCTTTAAGCGTATCTACCGATTGCTCAACGTTTTTGTTATTTGAAATTGAATTATCACCCGCCGTGGGGGTAGCCGGTTGAAGATCGGTCTTGGCGTTCGTTTCAACCGAATTTGCGCCAGGCACGACCACTATTTTGGAGTCAGATTTTACAGATTCCTGAACCGGGGCCGCCGAGTGATCCGAGCTGGTTTGTTCCGCTGGTGCCTGCAAAACCTCTCCCGAAACTCCGGAAAATATATCGTTGATTTCTGAAGTCGTAGAAGGAAGCTGCCCCTGCGGAAGTGTGTCATTAACCGCTGAAATCTCGTGATGAACTTCGTGAGAATCTGCTGCAATATGAGATGCAGTTACCGTTGCAGCACTAGCAAGGAGGTCGGTCCCTGAAAGCAAAATACGAGCTTCCAAGCTCTCTAAGAGAAAAAAATTTGACCGACCAAACGACATTAAAAAAATATTGCTCTAAAAGCGACGGCGGCGAGTTAAACGCAGAATCCAATCCCTGAGCAAGAAAAACTTGCGAAAACTTTTTTGCAGGTTTTCGCCAATGCGACTTTCCCCTAATGCTTTTTAGTCATCCTGTGAAATTCCCGCGATCTGAGGTTGATCCTCAACTCGGATTTTTAGGAAACCAGAAACTTGCTCCTTCAAACAAATGTGGCAAAACGAAGTGAGATCCGCTTCGAAAAACAGAAACAAATGCGGATCAATTTCCACACTTTTTCATACCGGATCAATAAACCCAATCAACTAATCTTGCCTAAATTCACAACTTCTCATATGCGCTCGGGAAGGGGCCATAACTCCAAAGGCAATTACATAAAGCCGTCGAAACCGACACCCGACACTTCCCTCCGCTTTCATCCGCGCTTTTCCCAGTCGAGGATGTTTCCGACCTCGAGACGTCTCAAGGTCCGCACCTTTTCAAGTTTTTTAAAATTATTCCAGTTCAGGTCTGGCGCTTATCCAATTGAGTCCGATTGGAGACGAAGCTTTGATACTCATTTATACGCTCATCAAAACCTAAATTGGAATCCGCAAAAAGTTAAGAGTGAAAACAGGCTCTCCAAGCTCAGGTTCGAATCCTCAACCGTGAAAGTTCTGTAATTAAAAAAGGCCTTAAAGTGCGATTTTTCGATCTTGGCCAGGATTCAAAACTTGGCCGACTCCAAACGTTCCGACAAGGTTCGACCCAAAGAATGAATGCCGTTCAGAAACTCTGCTCACAAGCGGCATCCAGTCCTAAAACGCACTTGGCAGGGGACAAAGGTCGGACCACTACCTATCTTGAATAAGGCGGAGCGACTAACATTTTAAGGATTCGCCGCTCGTTGGCGAGATTCAATCCGCCTCGTTTTTTACGAATTTCCAACAGGAGTGAGATTAGCATTGCTCGGTCTCAGCTTTGACGGCTTGTAAACTTCTTTGCCCTCACCCTTAATGACTTCGCAAAGCTGGAACCATCCGCATTCTTCCCGATCGAAGGATTAAAAGGAGCCCGGTGTTCCCGCAAACACACCTCCACTTTTCACGGGTCAGCCTGAAATTCAGATTCGCAAATAATAAGCGCCACTAACCCGACGGAAAGCAGTTAGTGGATTCTGGCGTCGGATTCGAAAACTGGTTTAAATGAACCAAAGATTCCCTAAGGTTAGCCTGCAAACAAAAGTCCGCGCGCCTAACTTCTTTGCACTTGAGATAACCCTTCCCCTCGGGGTTCAACGCGAACCTGTGAGAACTCCACTTTCCCTTGTTTCAAAACACTGTTTTCAAATTCAAGCCGGAGTTCCTGGAGATTTGCACGAATAGGGCCATATCACCTTATACAGTCAACCCCGCTTTTCAAAACTCTCCCATTTTCCGCGGCATAGATTTCGCTTTGCTTTTCCGTTTCTTATTGACTGTAAATCCAACCGCGTGGATTCTCTAATCGTTCCAGCGCATGGCTCAGCGCAGGATTCAAATGCATCAATCTTCATTGAGAACCACCTTGCGTCGCTGCGAAAAGTCAGGACGCACGCATGCGAGAGCCTATTTCTTCACTGCACATGAGACCTGTCGGCCCAATTTTCACCGCCATTTTAGTTCTAAGTACTCTTGCTTCAACGGGCCTGGGTCAAACGACCGATCTTGGGCAGCAGTTTGTCAGTGCTGAGAACCTAACGGTACAGGGAACTTTAGATCGAGTCATCCGGAACAATGAAAGCCTTCAGGCCAAGATTCTCGATGCCGAGATCGCTCGGCGGCAGTACAAGGCCGAAAAAGGCGTATTCGAACCGGCGGTAGTTGGCTCCTATGATCGCATCGATAACCACCGAGAGAATACGCTGGAACAGCAAGCCGCCCTCGGTAATTTAGGCCTTGGTCGGAAGGATTTTTCAGAGCGAAATGATTTATGGAAAGGAGGTCTTGAAACACTTTCTCCGCTCGGGAGCCGTTTTCGCGTTGGTTATGATCTGCAGCGGTTGCGAAACTCGTTGAACGCTGGAATTGGTTCGGAATATGTCACCACGATCGGAGCGACAGTAACCCAGCCGCTTCTGAAGAATTTCGGCCTGGCCGCAAACATGGCCCGTATTCGGTTGGCGGCCATCAATTCAGACATTGCCTACCAGGATTACCGCCGCCAATTAATGCTGACCTTGTCGCGTGCGGAATCAGGATATTGGGATTTGTACTTTGCCCAGGAGCAAGAGCAAATTACCCGGGATTCAGTCGAAATCGCTGACGCCGTTTATAAAGATGGCAAAGCGCGCCTCAGTGTAGGAAAATCGGCGGAACTCGAAGTCTTGGAGGCACAGGCGGGCGTGTCGCTGCGCAAAGCGCGCCGAAGCGAGGCATCGCAAAAACTCGCGGAAGCAGCCGCGCAACTGAACAGTTTGATTTCCGGGACCCTGTCCGGAACAAATATTACGCTCCGGGCAACCGAGGTCCCGAAAATCACTCAAGTTCCACTGGACTACTACGATAGCTGCAGCGCGGCTTACACAAACAATCCCGACTACCTTACTAAAAAGCATCAAGCCCTTGCGGAGAACATCCGCCTGGCATACTCAAAAAACCAAAGATTGCCGCAGCTTGATCTGAAAGGAAGTTACGGATTAAACGGACTCGGCAATGGAGTGGACGATGCATCCAATGACATTAATCACGCACAATTTCCATCTTGGAGCGTTGGAATTGAGCTTCGCATCCCCATAACCGGCGGAATACGTGAACGTAACGAATTGAAGGCCGCACGCCTTTCAAAGCAAAAAGCCCTCATCAACCTTAAGGAAATTGAGGTGCAGGTCGGCAATGCCCTTAGCACGGCCATTCTCAAGGTGCGTAATCTGGGCGATAGCGCCGAGGACCAACTTTCAGTCATTTCCTTTCACCGGCAGTTGCTGGAAACACAATTGACAAGATTAGAGGCCGGAGTGATTGATAGCAAAACCGTCCTGGATACCGAAGAGAAATTCTTCCAGGCTCGAATGGCACACCTGGAAAATATTGTTGCATACAAGAAAGCGCTTCTGGAATTCGAACTGGTCAAAGGAACCACCCTGATCGATCGAAAGGTAGATTTAACAAAGGCGCAACTCCAGGGGATGACTGAAAAGCTGCTCGCGGAAAACCGGTTCTCAGACCGGGACGTGCAGGCCCTGCAATCGGAAGTCGAACGGGTATACCGGGCGCGCATGAAAAACCTGGATGTAAACGAAAAGCCGCAGACGCTATTTGAAAAACTTTTCAAGTGATTCGTTTCGACAAGTCTCGAAAGGCCCGCTTCGCAGGAAATCGCAAAATTCAAATGAAACTGGAAATCGAAATCGCTCAACCGCCCCATTTTAAAGCCAGGATTGGACAGCTTCTCTGCTTGTTTCTGCTGGCGATGCCACTCGCCTTATTCAGAATTTCCGCGGCCGGAGCTGAAACGCCGGATGGCATCTGGGTCAGCGGAATCACGGAATCCATCAATGATGTGACTTTAAGCTCACCCGCCGCGGGAATTCTGAGCCAACGCAAGTTTGAAGAAGGACAATGGGTCAAGGCGGGCGACAGTATTGTCGAACTTGATAAGCGGTTGGAGGAATTGGAGATGCAAAGGCGAAAATTCATGGTCGATCTAAAAAAATCGGACATGGAAAACTCGAAAAAGATATTCGAGAAGACCATTTCCCTGAGCCGCGAGGAAATGGATAAAAAGATATCTGAATATTCCGTGGCAAACGCAGAGTATGAACTGTCCAGGGAAGTTTTGGCACGCAGGTTTGTGGTCGCACCCTTTGAGGGCACAATTACAGCGTTAATGTTGCATCCCGGAGAAGCCTGCCAGGCTCAACAGCCACTGGTTCGACTAGTGGATCCGAGAAAATGCTATTTCATATTCAACATAGACGCCAAGACAGGATACAGCCTCAAACCGGGACAAAGCCTCCGCATCGAGATCGAAGCAGGAAATAAGGCAGCCCTCTTTACCGGCACTCTTTTCTTCGTTTCGCCCGTGGTCGATTCGGCAAGCGGCTTAATGCGGGTCAAGGCGGTATTCGAAAATCCCGATGGCAAAATCCGCCCGGGCGTAGCCGGTCGCATATTACTTCAGGAGAGCAAAAATGGCTGAGATCGTTTCCCCTTCAGAAACAGACCCGGCATTAAAGGAAATCGCCAGGCTTCGACGGTTTACGGGCCCTCCGGCAGAATTTTGGCCGGCATTTATCGCCGCAGCCAGTGCGCTGGCCGGAGCGGAACGAGGTCTGCTAATCCTTAAGGCGCCAGGAGACGCGAAGGACCACTCATGGAAGAAGATGAGTGAATGGACACAAAATGGGCGTGCGGACCGGACTGTACTCACTTTCAACCAGCAATTAATCGAAGTCGGGCAAAAAACTGCACAAACGGGAAGTCTGCTTTTGGAAATTGAACAATCCGCCATTCCGGAGTTAAAGCATTACATCGCCAGCGTAAAGCTGGTGCTCAACAGGCCGGAAGATATTTGCATCGCGGTTTTCCTATTGCTTAGCAAAACAGAGAAACAAGCACAGGAGGCGCTCGTCCGTCTCCAACTTACCGCCGATACTCCCGTTTCATATCTGGCAAACTCCTCGACGAACCAGGCAAAAGCCGAGGTCGAAAAGTTTGCCGTGTCAATCGACACCATGACGTTATTGAACTCCGAGAAAAAATTCCTCGGAGCAGCGCTCTCATTTTGTAATGCCGTAGCAACCCGCTATCACTGTGATCGCGTAAGCCTCGGATGGCTTGAAGGCGGGTACATTCGACTGAAAACCATCAGCCGGACTGAGCGTTTCGACAAGAACATGGCCGCGGTTAAGGCGCTCGAGTTTACCATGGAAGAGTGCCTGGATCAGGACGACGAAATCATATTCCCCTCACCGGAAGGCTCCACCTTCGTTTCGAGAGATCATGAAAAATTCGCGAGCCAAAATGCTTCCGGTAACATCGCTTCAATTCCGATCCGAATGGAAAAAGAGGCGGTCGCCGTTTTGACCTGCGAGAGGCAGGAACGACCATTTACAGCAAGCGAGCTACAGCAACTCCGGCTCACTTGTGACCAGGCTGCGCGGCGACTGGAGGATCTACGCCAGCAGGACTGCTGGATAGGAAAGAGACTCGCCCAGGCTGCACAAGTTCAATTCGCAAAAGCACTCGGGCCTGAAAAGACCTGGATCAAAGTATTTGCCATCCTTGGTGCGATCGCCCTCGGAATTTTGTTCTTCGGCCACTTCCGCTACAGGGTCGAAGGCAACTTTATTCTAAAAAGCGACGCAATGGCATATTTGACCGCACCTTTCGATGGATACATCAAAGAAGTCAATGTGCGTCCAGGAGATTCCGTTAAAACGGGCGCGCTCCTTCTTCAGATCAACACCGAAGACCTTCTCTTGGAGGAAGCCAGCGCACAAGCTGATAAAGTGCGATACGAACGTGAATCGGAAAAGGCACGCGCGACCAACGGCCTGGCGGAGATGCGCATTGCGTCAGCTCTGGCGGATCAAAGCAACGCACGGCTGGACATGGCGCGGCATCGAATTCAGCAGGCTGGAATACGAGCCACTTTTAATGGCGTCATGGTTGAAGGCGACTTGCGCGAACGAATCGGAGCGCCGGTTAAGCAAGGCGACGCACTCTTCAAAATGACAAAACTGGAAGGGATCTATGTCGAGGCTGAGATTAACCAGCGCGATATTCACCAGATCGCTGTGAACACTCCTGCCGAAATTGCCTTCGTTAGCCAGCCAAAGTTAAAATACCAGGCGCAAGTTGAACGGATTTATCCCGCGGCATCCGCCAAGGAAAACGAAAACATCTTCATCGTCCGCTGCAAACTTATCGATAAACCCGATTTATGGTGGCGCCCAGGAATGAGCGGCCTGGTAAAAATCGACGCCGGCCACCGAACCCTGTTCTGGATCCTGACACATCGAACGGTAGATTTTCTACGTCTCTGGCTCTGGTGGTGAAACGCTGCATGTAGAATCTGAACATGGCCGAAACACCCCAAACATTCAGCGAGTCCTGGTATCGTATCGCGAATCAACAAATCGCATTGCGCCAGGGAATAAATGTGCGACGCCAGAATTTTCGCGGCGAGCGCTGGATCATTCTGGAAAACCCCTTCAGCAATCAATTCTTTCGCCTGACCCCGGCTGCGTATGAGTTCGTTGCCCGGCTCCGTCGGGATCGCACGGTCGCCGAGATCTGGAAAGAGTGTATGGAGCGCTTTCCAGATATCGCTCCGGGCCAGGAACAGGTGATCCAACTCCTGTCGCAGCTTTACTACGCAAATCTGCTGCAGTACTCGGACGCGGCCGATAGTGCGCAGCTCTTCGAACGTTACCAGCGCATGAAACAGCGTGAAACGCAATCCCGCTGGCTGAACATCATGTTCATGCGTTTTCCTCTGCTCGATCCCGATATTTTTCTAAATAAAACAATCGGGTTCGTAGGAAAGTTAATCAATCCAATTGGCGCATTGATATGGGCAATGGTAGTTGGATGGGCCCTCAAGCTCGCATTCGATAACTGGTCGATGCTGAAAGCCCAGAGTGAGGGAGTGCTCGCGCCGCAAAATCTTCCCCTGCTCTACCTGGGTCTGGTTTTTGTAAAGTCCCTGCATGAATTTGGTCACGCTTACTTCTGCAAAAAGTACGGCGGTGAGGTGCATGTCATGGGCGTCTTGATCATGATTTTTACGCCGACACCTTACGTGGACGCGACGTCAAGCTGGTCATTCCGGAGTCGTAAACAGCGCATACTCGTCGGTGCAGCCGGCATGATCGTGGAACTCTTTGTCGCGGCAATCGCGATGATGGTTTGGGCAAACTCATCACGCGGTGTCGTGCACAATCTCTGCTATAACATTGTTTTTGTCGCCTCGGTTTCCACTGTTCTGTTCAACCTCAATCCATTATTGCGCTTTGACGGATATTACATTCTTTCTGATTTGCTCGATATTCCGAACCTGTCGCAACGGTCCACGCGACACCTTCGGCATCTTTTTGAGCGTTATATATTCGGAATTCGTAAATCCGAATCCCCCTCAAATTCAAATTCAGAAAAGGCATGGTTTACCGTTTTCGGAATCTCAAGCGGAATTTATCGAGTATTTGTTTTCGGAAGAATTCTCCTATTCGTCGCAGACCGCCTTTTGCTGATCGGCATTATCATGGCGGTGGTTTGCGCCATTTCCTGGATATGCGTGCCGGTGGTGAAGTACGTTAAATACCTCGCCTCCGATCCAATTCTGGACCGGCACAGGGTTCGGGCCGTGGCAATCACAGCGGGTCTGGCTGCAGTTCTAATTGTTCTTTTGGACGTCATCCCGTTTCCGCGGCACTTCCGGGCCTCGGGGGTCGTTGAGGCAAAGGTCTATTCGCATGAGGTCAACGGAGCGGCTGGCTTTATGAGCCGGCTGGTCGCCTTGCCTGGATCGCAGGTAAAGGCCGGTGATACGCTGGCGGTTTTCTCGAACCCTGAACTCGAACTCGAACTGGCCGCATCGAAAGCAAACCGAACCGAGACCCAGGCACGATTATTGCAGGCAATGGGCCATGAAACCGCGAACATTAAACCGCTAAGTAGCAAACTCGACTCGGTGGAGAAGCGGATTTCGCGCATAAACGTCGAACTTGCCTCACTGACATTAAGAGCGCGACAGAATGGTTTTTGGGTCGCGCCGTCAATCGAAGAAGGGTTGGGGCGTTGGTTCGCCAAAGGCACAAGCATGGGACTGATCGTCGATCCTGGTTCATTTGAGTTTGTCGCGACAGTTCTGCAGGACGATGTCGACCAACTCTTCGCAAATACGAATAGCCTTGCTCAGGTTCGGATTATTGGACAAGCAGACACAGCCCTGTCCGCTTCTAATTTTCGAAAGATTCCTGCTGAAACACGGAAACTCCCTTCCCCTGCCCTCGGGTGGACGGGTGGTGGGGATATTCCAGTGGCCAAACAGGATTCTCAAGGTCAGCACGCCGCCGAGCCATTTTTTCAGGTGCGCGCAGATATCCAATCTACTGGCGATGTCGCGCTACTCCATGGTCGAACCGGCAAGGTTCGGTTCGATCTGGAACCCGAACCGCTTTTCACGCGCGGCATTCGGAAAATGCGCCAGCTCTTGCAGAAACGCTACCAGATCTGATGACTGCGACCCCTTCCCAGGAGTATCGGCGCGTCCACCATGAGACCGCCACCACCTTGCACAAAGGGTTGGATGCCCGGGTCAATTCCTTCGTAGGCCGCTATCATCGCCGCGCCAAAGTACTGCAGGAATTGCAGGCCGAGGCGGAGAGAATTGATTCTCAGGCGAAACGTTGGAGCGAAATGTCGGACCAACAACTCTCGGAGCATTTGCGCGAATTTCGGATGCAGTTTCGGCGCGGTGGCAAGGAGGCGAAACAGTCTATCGGCGAAGCGCTCGCGGCGATTCGTGAAGTTTCGGACCGCAAGGTCGGTCTGCGCCCCTTTCCCACACAATTAGCCGGCGCACTCGCTCTTCATCGCGGCTTCCTCGCGGAAATGGCCACCGGCGAAGGGAAAACACTCGTCGCCGGACTCGCGGCCGTGCTCGCTGGATGGACCCGGCGTCCCTGTCATATCATCACGGTGAACGACTATTTAGTCCGCCGCGACGAGGAATGGATAAAACCCATCTATCAATTCTGCGGAGTTTCCGTCGGTTACGTCACCGGTGACATGAAACCAGCCGAGCGACGAAAAGAATACGGATTCGACGTGACCTATACGACCAGCAAAGAGGCGCTGGCCGATTTCCTGCGGGATCGATTGCAAATGGGGGCGATGGTGAACCCGACCCGCCAACTTCTGCGAACCATGCTCTCGCCCCAGAATTCCGTCACAGACGGACTCGTGATGCGCGGACTGGACACTGCCATAGTCGACGAAGCCGATAGTATTCTCATCGACGAAGCTGTAACACCGCTAATCATTTCAGCGCCACGTCAGAACGAAGAATTGCGCGAGGCGAGCGTGATCGCCAACGAAATTGTTTCCGAACTGGAACCGGGAATTGATTACGAGTCCGACACACGCTACCGCGAAACTCGTCTCACAACCGCCGGCATCGAGAAACTGCAGAAGCGATGCGAATCTTATTCAGGGCTATGGCGAGGACAGGATCGCCGCATTGACCTAATCCGTCAGGCCCTTATGGCCCGTGAATTCTTCGTCAACGGCAAACAGTACGTACTGCAGAATGGTCGCGTCGTCATCGTCGATGAATTCACCGGCCGCCCCATGCCGCAGCGAAGCTGGCGTCAAGGTTTGCATCAGGCAGTTGAAGCAAAGGAAGGCCTCACCTTAACCGACCCCGCGGAAACCATTGCACGCCTGAGTTTCCAGAGATACTTCCGGCTCTACCGCCGGCTTTCTGGAATGACCGGCACCGCCCGTGAAGCATCTGAAGAATTCTGGCAAATCTACAAACTTCCTGTGGTCCGGATCCCAACGAACAAGCCCTGCATCCGCCAGCAATGGCCTGATCAGATTTTCGCCGACGAAGCGACTAAGTTTGAAGTGATTGCCCAGGACGTTGAGCGACTGCACCAAACCGGTCGCCCGATCTTAATTGGAACACGCAATGTAACCACTAGTGAACGAGTCGCCTCTCTGCTGGATCAGCGCGGCCTTTCCTATCACCTCTTGAACGCCACCCGTCTTCAGGAAGAAGCAAACATCATCGCGCGCGCCGGAGAAAAGAACCAAATCACGATCGCAACCAACATGGCGGGTCGAGGAACTGATATCAAACTCGGCACTGGCATGGCGGAAATCGGCGGACTGCACGTGATCGCAACCGAACGCCACGAATCCGGCCGGGTTGATCGCCAGCTTTTCGGACGCAGCGGACGTCAAGGAGACCCAGGCTCAGCGCAGGCTTTCGTGAGCCTGGAAGATGAACTCTTACGGCGCTACTTGAACTCCATCCTGCTGAAACAAACAGCCGCAATGTTAAGAGGGCATTTTCCCGCCTGGCAAGCCGCGACCAAAACCGCATTCGGCATAGCGCAACGCAACGCCCAGCAAATCGCCTACAAGCAACGAACCGCTGTGCTCAAGATGGACAGTTGGCTCGATGAAGCCCTTTCATTTGCGGGCGCTCCGATTGCGTGACCTTCCGGCCGCTGCGGGAATTGATCCGCCCGATCAACCTTCGTTTAGGCAAAGCGCACACCCACGGCCACGCCGGCGATAGTCGACCGACTGGCAATAAGAATTGAATTCGTAAAAACCCGAAACACTTTCAATCAAATCGCAAATTGGTTGCTTGCGTCCGAAACTTCTTCTGGTATTTTCGCACCGTTACAAGGTGGCCGATGTGGCGGAATTGGCAGACGCGCTAGACTCAAAATCTAGTACTCGTGAGAGTGTGTGGGTTCGACCCCCTCCGTCGGCACCATCTTGGAACAGTGTCCTCCTTCCTGAGGCGAAGGGTAGGAAAAACCCCTTCCATTTCAAACTTAATCAGATAGCATTTTCGCAACAAACCTCGACGACGATACTACTGAGCAGGACGTCATGAGGAAGTCTGTATCCGCTATCATGTTACCTTTTAATCGGCGCACTTTCGCTAAATTGTCGTTGGCCGCGTTACCAGGCATCGCCCTACTGCCACTATTATCCCAACTGGAAGCTGCCGAGAATTCGGACAAGGCCCCGCCGAACCCAAACTCGAAAGTGGCTGGCGTTCAATTAGGCCTGAATGTTCCCTACAGTTTCGCAGATTCCAAAATGAGCGGTGACCTCATTCTCAAAAACTGTGTTGCCCTGGGACTCGGTGCGGTCGAATTAAGAACTCAGCCGGTCGAGGTTTTCCTTGGCCTGCCCCTGGAGCTCGTCAATTCAAAGAAAGAAGCCGAAAATGCCGACAAGGTGAGACAATGGCGCAAGTCGGCCTCGCTGCATCGAGTCGCCGAATTCCGGAAAAAATATGAAACGGCGGGAGTTCTGATCGAAATCGTCAAAGTCGATGGAATGTTCCAGATGAACGATGACGAACTTGATTATGCATTTGCCCTTGCGAAAGCACTTGGAGGACGGGCGATCTCCACGGAAATTTCGCATCAGAAAGAAGAGCTAAAACGTGTGGGAGCGTTTGCCGATAAGAATCAATTCATGGTGGGATACCACGGGCACTCTACGACTACTCCAGAACACTGGGAGACCGCGTTTTCGCTGGCAAAATACAACGGAGCAAACGTTGATATTGGACACTTTATTGCTGGAAACAATATTTCTCCCGTCGGATTCATCAAACAACATCACGAGCGCATCACCCATGTGCATCTTAAAGACCGAAAGTTGCATGATGGACCCAATGTGCCCTTTGGAGAGGGTGATACCCCAATAGCGGAAGTTCTGCGGCTCATCCGCGATAATAAGTGGAACATTCAGGGCACGATAGAATTTGAGTACAAGGTTCCTGCCAATTCCGATCGCATGACTGAAATCGCGCGCGCTATAAAATATTGTCGAGACGCCCTGGTTTAAGTCCGAGCGCGCCGAGAGTTAGAGAATGTTCTAAATGAGTCTATCTGCCAGCCAACAAAAACTGGGATGGTCACAGAGCACTTCCTTCGTTACCGACCGGGACCGCCCAGTTTTCTGAACCTACTCGTTCAGTGAATCGTCGCTCTCTGGTTTCAGATTTCGTTCTACCGACATTGCTTTTTGCCACTTTGGGAGCGATGACGTGGGCAGTGCGCGGCTGCTCGGGATACGGCGCATCCGCAGGTTGCCTTTTTGCGGGAGTGACTTGGGGAGCAGCTTGGTGGTTTCTGGCGCATGACGCGGCTGGATCTCAATCGCGACGGTATGCATCGGGCTGGATTATTCTCGCCATGGCGGTCGGAATTAGTATTTCAGGCAACCGCGGATGGATGCAATGGCCGAGTTTTTTCGAGGGACATCTCCTCACCAACTCAGGCAAAGGCGAATTCGTTGCCATTCCACGAGCCTATGGCTTCCTCTGGTTATTCATCGCCGGTGTGCCGTGGGCTGGCATCGGTGCCTGCCTGTTGGCCTGGAGCGCCCAGGGACCTCCATTGCGATTTCGCGACTGGGTGGTCCGTTTAAGTTGCGCTTTCGGAGGAGCCTTTATCGCGCACCTTCTTTTCAACCACTATCCGCAATTATTTCTACCACTCTACCGGGACCTTGCAGGTCGGTATGCTGACCTCCATGCGAATCCAAATCTCAGGCGATTGATCAACGACAATGGCCATGCCATCCGGCATTTGGGCTTCTACCTTGGCTGTTTGGGATATGAAATCAGCCGGCGTGATAGAAAGAATGTCATCCTGATTTTGACGGTTGGAGGACTCAACGGAATCGGTTGGGCGGCACTCCAAAACTGGAGTTGGGCAAAAAGTTTCTGGCCGACGGCGAGTTTCAATTTTTGGCGCTGCTGGGAATCCTCGGCTGGAATCACCATCGGCATCGCCTACGGGGTTGCTTTTTATCTCGTGAATCGGCCGATATTGCCCGAGCCTCCAGCATCCACACCGAGGGCGCTTGAAAATCGGCGTCCGAACCTGGAGCGCTTCGGGGCGTACCTGGGACTACTGCTCGGTCTGGGCTTGTCGATCAAAAATGGGTTAAAAGGATGGGCCAATATCTATCTCGGGAACGAAGCATACTGGAATGGAATCGTCTGGAAGATAATCGGCCCTTTGCTTGTTCTGGGGTCGGCCGGTCTTGTGATTTTCATCAGGTTGCGCTCCGTGCCACGAAACTATGCCGGCGACCTGTTCCCCTGCTCCAACCGCATTATTTGGACGGTTCTTGTAACGCAGAATGTCCTGGCTCAATTGGTAACAGGCCCTCCGACAGTTTGGAACGAAGTCGTCTTCAACATTTACTACCTGCTTCTGTTCATCATATCCGCAGTAATCGTTCACAACCACGCCCAACGGTTGCAGCGTCCGGTCCCTTCGCTTAAATGAACCCGAGTCGGTTCGCTAGCGATATACCGTTCCAGGATCTGTTGCAAATTTTCCGCCATATACTCTACTTGTCTCGTGCTGTTCGATTCCTTTGCAAGGCAGGCAAAACCAGATCCATCCAAAAGCGTGCTGCTGGTGCGGGGCCGTGAAGTTCCGTTGATAATCGCGCGAAACCTGAGGGCTCGTCGGTACTTGCTGCGACTCCGAGCGGATGGCTCCATTCGTCTGACAATCCCACGTCGCGGCTCAATACTGGAAGGCCGCAAGTTCGCGGAATCCAAAACAGACTGGCTCGCTCGCGAATTGGAAAAGTTTGCTGCAGTTCCAGCCAAATCAAAAGAATGGGCTGACGGAACTTCCATTTTGTTCCGCGGTGGCCTTGTAACGTTGAAAACCGTAGCGCTCACCGGTTCCTGCTTCGTCCAATGTGGCGAGGAAACGATCGCAATCCCCTCGCCTATCGCCGATTTGCGACCTTGTGTCGAGCGGCATTTAAGATCGCTTGCCACGAAAGAACTTACAACGCGCACTGAAGACCTTGCATCCCAACATCAGTTAACGTTTAAAAGGATTACTATACGAAATCAACGTTCACGATGGGGCTCTTGTTCGCCGAAAGGATTGATTTCACTGAACTGGAGGTTGATACAGACTCCACTATTTGTAAGTGATTACATCCTTCTGCACGAACTCATGCACCTCCGCCAAATGAATCATTCAAGTCGCTTTTGGCGGGAGGTGGAGCGAGTCTGCCCGGACTACATGATCGCGGAACGTTGGCTTCGACTACATTCGGGATTGCTAAGAGAGTAAATGAGATGGCATGGACGAGACCGGGAAAGTGACCTTTCGCTTGCACTGGAGTCCAAACTAAACAATCGTTCCTTCACGCGAGAATTTTCCGTCATGCCAGAAGCCAGCCATCTTCATAACTGCCTGAAAAAAGCCCTCAAACTGATACTGCTTGTGGTTTGCGCCTGGCTCGGCGAAATATCCGTGGCTGCACCCTACAATCGAAATTCGACGGGAGGATGGGGCGGGGATCCGGAAGGGTGGTCGGAGGGAGTCGATCGAGCAAAGACTGCACGCGAATCGCCCTGGCGGAGCACCCCCATTCCAGAATGGACAAATCCCACGGGCTTCGAAAAATCCGTTTTTACCTTCGCGCGAGTCCGTTACACCCGCATGTCGCGCGGGCGCGCAGTTTGGTGGGGCGGCGGCTTCTGGTATTCGGATTATCCAGACAGCGACCTGAATCTCTCCTATCGGCTACAACAAATGACTGCGATTCGCTCGGACCCCAACGGTCGGGTGATTGACTTAACAGATCCGGAGCTATTCGACTATCCCTGGATTTATATCGTCGAACCCGGACTAATGTCTCTTGAGGACGAAGAAGTGCCGGTGCTGCGGAAGTATCTTTCGAACGGAGGGTTTTTAATGGTCGATGATTTCTGGGGAGACCCTCAGTGGGATAATTTCGAACGGGAAATGCTCCGAGTGTTTCCGAATAAAAAGTTCCAGGACTTGGAGATGGATCACCCTATCTTTCACTCCGTGATCGACTTCAAGGCTCCGAAAGACCAAATGCAAATACCGAACGTCCAGATTGGTCGCGAATCAGAAAAGACCGGAATCACCTGGGAAAGGCACGAAAAAGTAAGGGGCCATGGAAGAGAAGAATGCAAAGACGTTCATTTTCGCGCTCTGTTTGATGATAAAAATCGAATCATCGTGATGGCCTGCTATAATACCGATAATGGAGATGGTTGGGAACGCGAGGGTGAAGACCATTATTTCTTCGAGCGGTTTTCAGAGAAAATCGCTTATCCCCTGGCCATAAATATCATTTTCTACTCGATGACCCACTAATGGGACTGGTTCAGTCGGCTGCTAACCGCAATCGCACGAGGCCGCAGTTGCACAAGCTCAATCTAAGCCTCTTGCTCCGGTGGATCAACAAGAGCACAGTCGGTAGCGAGTTAAGAATCCTCGGATCCGCTCCCCCCGAACTCTGAAGGACAGACCATGGCGACGACACAGGAATCCTTGCGGAAATACTTTTCAGCAGCGCTCCGAATATCCGCCAAAGTCACGGCTTCATACAGGGAGTCTTCCACATCACAGTTTCCATAGCCAAGTCCATAAAGCTCGTCCAAAGCTGTGGCAACGGCGTATCCACCAAGATCCTGGCGGGCGATTTTTTTCTGGCCGAGAAGTTTTGCCTTTGCACGCTTGAGCTCTTCCGGAGTCAAACCTTCAGCGCGTAACGCCGCTACTTCGATGAACATCTCCTGCTCGACCTGATCGAGTTTTTCAGGCGTCGTCCCCGCGTAGAACGCGAAATATCCCGGCTGGAGACCGACGAAGTGTTGAGCACCGACATAATAGGCAAGGCCGAGATTTTCCCGGATCCGGACAAAGAGTCTGGAACCCAGATCACTCAGCGCCTCTTGCAATAATTCGAGTGCAAACCGATCGCGGTCATGAATGGAAATTCCCGGGAAGGCAATGATAATGACTCCCTGCTTCTTATCGCGAATTTCTGCAACACGAGTTAGCTCGGATGGTTTTCGCGGAGGCGCTACTTCAGTCAACACTTCCACTCCCTTCGCCCAGCTTCGAAACACTCGATCCACTGCGGCACGCACATCCGTCGCTTTAACGTCACCGAAAATGGCCATGACACAATTGTTCGGAACCACAACCCTCGCATAGAAATCACGAAGATCCTGAACGGTCATCCCCGTAACGGTTTCTTCCGAACCATTCACATCGAGGCCATAACCCCGCTGCCCAAAAAGAGCCCGGCGCATAGAGCGGCTCGCGCTTTGAAGCATGTGATCTTTCTGAGCTCGGATACTCGCCAACTGCACCTCTTTTTCTCGTGCCAACGCAGTCTCGGGAAAGGAGGGATTCAAGATAACGTCGGCAACCAACTCCAACCCTTGCAGAAAATCGACGCTAAGCGTTTCGGAATTAACGCCAAAACTATTATTTCCCCCATAGGTATCTATACTGCCACCGAGCGATTCGATTTCGTTGGCGATCTGCTCAGCCGAGCGTGTTTTCGTCCCTTTTAGTAAAAGTTTTGAGAGCAACAATGTGAGACCATTGTTTGAGGCCGATTCGGCCAGCACACCCCCTTTAAATACGGACCGAATCTCCACAAACGGCAGGCGGTGGTCTTCTTTAACCAGGAGCCGCAGCCCATTTGGAAGGTCGATTTTTTGGATCGGTGAATCGACAATCATTTCCGCAGCTTCGGCATGGTGCAACGTGGAACCCGTGGGAAGCAGGGCATAGAGCGTCCTGTTTTGGGGGGTCAGATATTTCCTTGCAACCTGGCGCAGTTGCTCTGGTGTAATTTTACGGACAGCAGCCAGATAGCGTTCAGAGAGATTTAAGTCATTTGTCGCGACCCAATTTCCGCCAAAATCCTGGGCTTGGCCCTGCATCGTTTTTCGCGTGGCAAGGGTCGCAGCAGTGAATTGCTTAACGGCTTTGGTCAATTCCGCCGCCGTAACCAGCTCGTCCTTCATTCGCTCGATCTGTGCCAGCACTGCGGAGCGAGCGGCGTCAAACCGATTACCATCCACAACGCCACTGATCCCCAGCAAACCGGGATTGCCGGGATTGTAAGTCCACGCCTCAACCGAATGCGCAACGCCAAGACGTTCCCGCACTTCCTGGTACAGGCGCGAACTATGCCCACTCCCAAGCAATGTCGCGAGCACGTCGATAATGGGGATATCCGGGTGCCGAATGTCCGGAACATGCCAGGCGAAATGAAAATGACCAAGTTCGATGGGGGCTTCTTCGATCACCTCGCGCTGGGCCGTTTGAGTCGGCTCCAGAGGCAGCACAGCCGGAGCGAGTGGACGCGCTTTGACGGTCGCAAACGCTTTTCGAATCTGTTCTTCGACTTCAGTCGCTTTGATCTGTCCTACGACGACAAAGAAGGTATTGTTTGGAGTGTATTTTTCTTTGTAATAGGCGTATAGCTCTTCGCGCCCAATCTGGTTAAAAATATCTGGATAGCCAATCACGGTGTAACGATAAGGACTTCGCACATACGCGGTTTCAAACAGGCGCCGGCTCGCACGACGCGACGGATCGTCCTGGTTCATATCCATCTCACGCAGGATGACCTGTTTTTCCTTTTCGATCTCCGAATCGGGCAGAGTCGCATTCTGCATGATATCGCAGAGGATATCGATGGCCACGGTGGCGCCACTGCTTGGCACATTGATCCAATATACGGTGCGATCAAAGGAGGTATAGGCATTCATGTAGCCCCCTACATCTTGAACCTCCTGATCAATTCGACCAGCGCCACGTGTGCTGGTGCCTTTAAAGAGCATATGTTCCAGCATGTGTGACATGCCTGCGCCCAGCCAGCGACCCTCGTCGATACTTCCTGCTTTGCACCAGGCCTGCGCCGAAACAACGGGGGCACTGGGATCTTCCCGGATAATAATAACCAGCCCGTTTTCGAGCGTGATCATCCGAGTGCCTTTGGGCAGAGCCGGAATCTCCGACTCCTCATGCGAGGGAACTAAATAGGGGTCAGCAATCATAATGCGTCAGCCGGCAATCAGGAACGAGCGACTTTGGCATCATCAGAACTGGGCATTGGAACGCGTCCTTGCGCGGGTCGAAAAGGCCGCTCGAATGCCTCTGCAAAATCATATCCCCCCTTGAAGTCATCTTTCTTATCACTTTCTTTTTTCCGAAGCAAGCCGTGCTCCACGAGAATGAAGACCATTTCGCCAAAATCCTCGCAGGTTAAAACCCCCCATTCGTTCAAAACCGTCTTCGCCATCGGTCCATATTGCGCCAGGCCGTACTGCCGGATTCCATCGAGCAACTCTCGTGCGGTAATGTGACCGACCTGATTTTTGCTCGCCTTGCTGATCGCCTTTTGGGCGAAATCCAATGCTTCCTTGAGGAAAGAATATGCTTCGCGGTGATAGCGCGGTTCGCTATCCAAAATAGTTGATAAGACCGCTTCAAAATCAGGTTGTTGCATGTTTAACGCGATGAACTCGGAACAGCTACGGGAGGCCGGGACAATCGATATGCCTTCACACAGGCTCCCACAAGAAGCAGCGTCAGTACCGTTAAAAGAACCAACTGCTCTTGTTTTGTTAGCTGCCACATCAAGGGAATGTAGTTGAAAGTTTAAACAACTGCAATATTCACAACCCTTTTTGGCACCGCTATGACTTTCTTAATGGACTTTCCTTCAATAAATGGCTTAAGCCACTCACTGCCTAACGCGGTTTTTTCGATTTCTTCTGCTGTCGCATCGGCTCGCACCACGATTTTTCCGCGTAATTTGCCATTTACTTGAACCGGCAACTCGATCGTTGATTCGACCAGAATTGCCGGGTCGTAAACAGGCCAGGGTAAATAGGCGAGCGTATCGTCTCCATTCCCGGGAAGCTTTGAATAAAGTTCTTCGGCGATGTGCGGGGCGAACGGCTGCAATAATTTCAGAAATTCCATTAAAATTGATTTTGGATGGGTTTCCCAACCCGTCGCCTCATTCACAAAGATCATTAGCGCCGAAATCGCAGTGTTAAACCGCATTGCATCGAGGTCTTCGGTAACTTTCTTAATGGTCGCGTGCAGTAGTTTCTTTTGGGACGGATTCGGTTCGATGTCGGCAATGGTCCGTTTTAAGCGGATATCGCGCAGCAGCCTCTCTGGTTGAGGGGAGGTCGTAAGCCCTTGCTCGAAGGCGACTTCGCTTTGTTCATCAACGAACAATCTCCAAACACGCCCGAGAAAACGATAAACGCCTTCGACTCCTTTGGTGTTCCATGGCTTTACCATCTCAAGCGGGCCCATGAACATTTCATAGAGGCGGAGCGAGTCCGCACCGTATTCCTGCACGACCTCATCCGGATTGACGACGTTGCCGCGGGCCTTGGACATCTTCTGTCCGTCCTCGCCAAGGATCAGTCCCTGATTCACGAGTTTGAAGAAGGGCTCCGGAGTGGAAACCTGCCCAAGATCAAACAAGACCTTGTGCCAAAACCGCGCATAAAGAAGATGCAAAACGGCGTGCTCCGTCCCGCCTACATAGAGGT
>JAQGOX010000555.1 GCA_028293365.1 Verrucomicrobiales bacterium
ACGTTGGCATGATGCCGCAGGTTTTGTGGGAAAAGGCGGCGGCAGTGTCTTCTTTTCCCAGATTGACGGCCCATCCCTTAAGCTGAGCAATATTCGTGTTTCGGAATGGGATGGACGATCCGACCGGGAACGTGGCACCAACGCTCCTCCGACCGCAGACCTGGTTTTTCTCAGCAATCGCGACAAAGTCAGCGGTAAAATCGATCAGATCAAAGATGGTAAATTGAACATTTCGAATGGTGATCTCAAACTCAATATCCCGCTGGAACGCGTCACTCAAATCTTCCTGAGCAACACCGCCACCGCAGCCGAACCCGAACAACCCTGGCAGGTTCGCGCGTTTTTTTCCGGAGGCGAAAAGATCGCTTTCAATCTTAAAGCGGCCGCCGATGGAACGTTCACCGGCGACAGCCAGAATTTTGGAGGGGTCCGATTCGACACCCGGGCGGTTCGCCAACTCCAATTCAATCTGAGGCGTCCCTCCGGGTCGAGCGAAACAGCGCCCCTTTCCGACGATGACTTGAATGAAGGCGATGAATAATAGAATCATTCGAGCCCTGGCTACCGCCTCCATCCTGTTGTTCAGTTGTGCCGCCTTTGCCCAAACCAACGGCGCGCGCAATGCTGAGGCACTTATCTTCAAAAACGGCGACACGCTTTACGGCCAACTCCAATCCATCGGTCCCACCGGTGGTGTTTCCTGGACCCGCTCCGATTTACTCGCGCCGGTTCTATTTACTCAGTCGCAAATTTCCGAAATCGAATTTCCCGCGCATCCTGCTTCGGATCATGGTCAGACCAATCATTGCCGCGTCCAACTGATCAACGACGATCAACTGGAGGGCAACCTTCTTCAAATTTCCGAACAGGAGGTGATTCTTGAAACGTGGTATGCAAACGTTATTCACCTTCCACGCAAGTCAGTCTTAATGATTGTTCCCATTCCCGCGTCGAAACCGCCCATATTTACAGGACCTATAAGCCTGGACGGCTGGACGCAAGGCACGGTAAATCCTGCATTGACTGGCGGTGACACGGGCGAATGGAAGTTCCGGAATCAGGCGTTCTATGCCTCCAAGTCCGCGTCAATCGCACGCATTGTGGGACTTCCCGACTCCGCGAAATTGGA
The DNA here is from genome assembly GCA_028293365.1 of Verrucomicrobiales bacterium. Taxonomy (GTDB): domain Bacteria; phylum Verrucomicrobiota; class Verrucomicrobiia; order Limisphaerales; family SXQI01; genus JAQGOX01. The sequence goes on from JAQGOX010000555.1 coordinate 1,130, forward strand.
GTTTGATATGGCCTGGAAAGGTTTCTTTTATCTGGCGATCGCACTCTACACCGACTATCTGCAACCTGTTAACCTCCTCACCAAGGATACAGATCCCAATTTTGGCGGGTTCTATAGTCTTCAAATCAACAATTTTTCGGTCGACCTGCTTCCCGTCAAAAGGAACGAACAATTGCGCCGCCTCGGCCTGACCGTCATTGGAACACTTAATCAAAAGACCAGCGCGCATTTTGATATTCGGATGAACAAGTCGCGCAAATTAATCGCTTTAATAATCGATGGAGTACTTGCCAAAAGCTGGACGGATATCGATAGCTTCGCTGGTGAAGGCAAGGGACTGCGTTTCGTTCACCAGGGACAGGGTTCCCTCAAGCTGAGCAATATTAAGGTTTCTGAATGGGATGGCGTTTTCGATGAAGCTCCCACCCCACTTCCCGGAATCACCGAAGATACCACTTACCTGCGTGACAGCACGACGAAGGCTGGATCGATTCTCGGCTTTCAGAATGGAAATTTGAACATCACAAACGGGCCGCTATCCCTCAACCGAGTGCGCAACATTCAACTCGGAAACAAACGCTCACCGGAGCCGACCGTGCCGGCCGGTAAAGTGCGTGCCTATTTTGCGACCGGCGGCGGCATAACCGGAACGCTGGAACAGTGGGAACGGAATCGAGCAGTCATTTCAAGCCCGAATTTCGGAAGGCTCGAAATCAATCCAGATGTTTTCAGCAAATTGGAATTCTGAGTGCTGCTCGTCCCGTTTACGCTTTGGCCACGCGATAAGCGCTGCTGATTCCGAGAAAAATCCATAATATCGTGAATAATCCGAAGCTTTTTTGCAGAACGAGCGGCCCAACAAATTCTTCAATTTTTGACAATTGTTGCCTCTGATACTCGGCTTTTCCGGGAGTACCGTTTACGAATTTCTGCAGGATCGGCAATTCCTTCTGTCGAAATGTTTGGATTGACCTGGCGTCAACTTTCTCAGGGTCTGAGGAATCGCTGCTCTCGGATTTCGCGATTACTGCTTTGATTTCGTCATCCGTCTTGGCTTTAACCGCCTCTTTGGCGTAGACCATATGTTCGTCGTAAGAACCTTCCAGCATCTCTGCAATTTCGGCGCTGGTTAAACTTCGAATTGCGAGAAACTGGCCCAGCAGTATGGCGACAACACCACAGATCGCCGCCACGATTCCAAGGGAATGGCTCCCCTGTTTCGCCAGGATCCGAGCTCCAAAACCCGCAAGAGCACCGACGCCAACTGCTGCGTAGCCTATCGTATGATGCACCACTCGAATGAGCAGATACCACCCGATCATCCCGATTAATGCTCCCGCAATTGCGCCAACTATCCCGAGATTGAAATTCAGCTTTGCGAGAGCCACCGACTGTACGGGAGCTGGTCGAACCATCGGAGGAACCGTCAATGGAGGCAATTCAGGAACTAACATTGCACCCTGAGAAGCCGCCTCACCCGTGTTAGCCGCGCTTATCCTCATCGGCCCACTCGAAACTCTCACTGCGGAAGCGGCCGGACTCAAGGCTTCAGGTATTATCCGCGCTAACGCCACATTCGCAGTTTCCGTTCCGTCAGCCTTGCACACGGGGCACTGCACTGCCCATGGCATCCGGCCATTGACCGGCTCCACATCGAATTTATATTTCTGACCACATCCGGCGCATTGAATCTTTAGCTCAAGCATAGAGAGACCTTTTGGGATTTGGGATTTGGTTGCGGAACTATTGCGAAGTATTTACTATGAGAACAAGTTCAAAATAAAAAAAATCCCACTGGCTTTATACAAAGGTTCGTGAATTCCGTTATCAGAACATAAAAAGAGTAAAGCTGTGAGAGACGGATGCCGATGTATCGTAAGATGACGCCTCTCAGAAATTTGACACCCGTCTGTGTTTTCCTCGTTTCGGCGAACCTTTCCGCTTTCGCAGATGGAGTCTATCGAAATGGAGCCAGTGCCCGCGCCATGTCATTGGGAGGGGCTGACGTTGCGATTGCAGATGAGCCGCTTGATGCGATGCACTCGAATCCGGCCGGCCTTAGCCTGCTGAAGTCTCCATCAGCCCAGGCTGGGTTTGCCGGCGCGATTCCAGCAGGTGAATTTTCCAATTCAGCGAATTCACACGGAGACTTGAAAACCGGTTTTGGAGCTTTCCCGCAAGGCGCATTCGGTTTGCCGTTGAAATCCGGACCATTCGCTCTCGGAGTTTCCGTCATTCCTGAAGCCCTACTGGATGCTAATTGGCATTACATCGATACTCCGGGCGGCGTAGATGGAAATACCAGCTATGGATCGCAACAACATCGATCCGCAATCCTCGCCGTCCGTTCAGCATTAGGCGCCAGCTACGCATTTTCCGATTCACTTTCGGTTGGCGCCAGTGTTGGCGCAATTTACAACGAAAACACCCTGCAGGTTCCATACGTTTTTCAAAGCCATCCGGTATTAAAGGGATTTAAAACGTTACTCGACTTGAAGACCGATGGCTGGGGAATTAACGGGAGTTTCGGAGGACTCTACCGTCCAATCGAAAGCGTAAGCATCGGAGCCAGTTATCAACTTAGGACACGCCTCTCCACGGATGGAAATGCCTCCGGAAATATCGGAACCCAACTGCAAAACGTGGGCTTGGGCGGAGCCCGACCGGATTTTCATTACGATGCCCAAGTGGAAAACGCACTGCCAGGTGTCGCCTCTGTCGGCCTTGCCTGGCAGATATACCCCAAACTTCGATCAGTCTTTCAGGTGGATTGGGTTAATTGGGGCGACGCGTTCGACCAACTGCATGTCCACTTAACAAAGGGAAATAATACGGACATCAATGGAGTGCTGGGAACAGACACGATTGATGATTATGTTCCGCTTAACTGGAAAAACCGCTTTGTTTACCGCACGGGGCTGGAATACGGCCTGACCGATGCATGGATATTAAGAGCAGGTTACGCGTACGGACAAAGCCCGGTTCCCGATTCGACACTGACACCTATGACCGGCGTGATTACTGAACACACACTCACGGCGGGCGTTGGCTTTCATTACGGACGATATACAATTGATCTTGCGTATCAATATGAGCTGCCCGCGGATCGCCACGTGGGAACGAGCGCTCTCCTTTCTGGAGAATATTCCAATAGCAATACATCGGTGTCCATTCACTGGGTGGGTCTGACTACTGGAATTCACTTTTGACCCGGCCGTAACAATTGGCAAGACAGCAGGCCAGCACCCCTGGCGCCAACCTGCTGTCCAAATCGACACCGTTTAGGGCTTAATTAGCCGGTAAAACGTCTTTCCAGCGGTGATCGGAACGTAATATTTCAGCGTG
>JAQGOX010000585.1 GCA_028293365.1 Verrucomicrobiales bacterium
TATTCGGGGCTGGCAGTAAACTTTTCGTGCATGCCAAACTGATAGGCCTGACTAATGTTCTGGCCAGCGACGACGACGGAAACACGTTCTGGATCGATTGAACTTCGCTCGGTCAACCCAGCCTGAATCCAGGCTTCCAGACATACCAGCAACGAACATTGGACCGAGCGTGGCGCACGGCGACCAATTTTCGCGGCGTTCGCACGGAGTTCGGCAGGCAAATCGAGAATCTTTAGGTGGGCGTTAAAATCAAAATCAACAAGAAATCCACCCATTTCAACCACTTGTCCACGAACACGCGCGATTCCCGAACTGCCATTTCGCAACCCGGCGGCGAAAGCAGGAACTCCCATCCCAAAAGCGGTGATGCATCCAATCCCAGTTACGCGAGCCGCGCGGTCAGCACTCATGGCGCACCTCTCCGATTACAAATGGCCGTGATTCATTTTCGCACTAAAAATATCAACGAGTCCCTGAAGGTTTCGCGCTGCTCCCATTTCATGAAGTGGAAATTTTAGTTTCAGCTCTTCCTGGGATTGAATCAAAATATCCGCCCGATCGATGGAATTGGCGCCGAGGTCGCGCAAACTGCTTTCGACAACGATGCGCGTGGGATCAATATCCGGAAGAATCTCGAGAACGTTCTTTTTGATTACCTCGAAGATTTGCTCTTTGTTCATTAATTTTTGATCAGCGGTTCTATCCCGCGTTGCGGCGTATGCTTCCGCACGTTGGCAAAGACATTGCGCAATGTCCATTTCTATTGAGTAGTTTTCTCGCTGAGATGAGGCGCATCGGCCAATCGATCCCTGGACGTAAGAGTAAATTCGGCATCGCACGCGTTCTCACGTGCTGCGGGCAATGCTCGGTGCATATACGCTCATATGGTTTTGCCCCAAAAAAAGAGCCAGCCTTGCTCGTGTTAAATCAAATCCCGGATCAATTGAAATCCTTTGAAGTGGGTGCATATTGGTTCATGGAGGCGCGGTTGAATTCAACAAGGAGTATTTATTATGGAACATATCGAAAAAAGTATTGAGGTCGAAGCGCCTCTCAGCACCGTTTACAATCAATGGACCCAGTTCGAGGAATTCCCGGAATTCATGGAAGGAATTGAACGGGTTACACAAATCGATGAAAAGCGGCTGCATTGGAAAGCTCAGATCGCAGGTAAAGTGCGGGAGTGGGACGCCGAGATCTTCGAGCAAATCCCCGACCAGCGAATAGCCTGGCGAAGCACGTCGGGAGCGACGAATTCCGGAATGGTGAATTTCGAATCGGTCGGAGCGGATCGAACGATCGTTCGATTGAAAATTAATTTTGAGCCTGAAGGTCTCATGGAGAGCATTGGAAATGCGATGGGCGTCGTTTCAGGCCATGTGCAAGGTGACCTTGAACGCTTCAAACAATTCATTGAGTCCCGGGGCACTGAAACCGGAGGTTGGCGCGGGTCGATTAAAGGGCGTAAAACGAGCAATACAGCGTCAGCGGACTCTCAGGAACAGACCCGGTCGGCCCGGATTCGCAATCAATCCTCCTAAGGGGTCTATTAAAATTAGAGCGTGTCATCGATAGGTGGTTTTTGCTCCGTTATTGTTTGGAACGCGTTAGGCTAGCCAGGCGGCAGTGTTAACATCATTGCCGCTTTTTTATGGACGTAACTTTCGAGAACATCAAAGCGGCTTCAGTCAGAACAGAAGGTGCAGTTTCGCGCACGCCCTGCCCGCTTTCGATTCCGCTCTCGGAAGTCACCGGGATGCGGATCTACTGCAAACTGGAATCGCTGCAGCGAACCGGAAGTTTTAAGGAACGGGGTGCGCGGAATGCGCTGGAACTACTTTCATCGGAAAAACGCGAGCGAGGAGTCATCGCCGCCTCCGCGGGAAACCACGCCCTGGGGCTAAGCTACCATGCGCGCCTTCTTGGCATACCGGTAACGGTTGTGATGCCACGAACGGCACCGTTAACGAAAGTGGAAAACTGCAAAAAACAGAATGCCGAGGTGCTGCTGGAAGGGAATAATATTGAGGAAGCACGGCAGGTTGCACAGGAGTTGGTTCAAAAAAGAAATCTGACCTATATTAATGGTTACAACGATGCGGAAATCATTGCAGGCCAGGGAACCCTGGGCCTGGAGATTTTGGAGCAGGTACCGGATGTCGATGCAGTGGTTATACCAATTGGTGGTTGTGGCTTGATTGCGGGGGTCAGCCTCGCTATCAAAACACTCAAACCATCGGTTCAGATCATCGGTGTCCAACCCGAGCGGGTGGCCAGTTACCGGGCAGCAAAAGAATTGGGTAAGCCCGCTATGGTCGAAATGAAACCAACGCTGGCGGATGGATTGGCAGTGCCTCGCGTCGGTGATCGAGCTTTCGCGCTTGCCCGTAAATACATCGATCGTGATTTGCTGGTTAATGAGCATTCCATTGCGCTTGCGATTTTGCGACTGATGGAGCTGGAAAAAATGGTGGTGGAAGGAGCTGGGGCGGTCCCCCTTGCGGCTTGCTTCGAAGGCTTGAAGGAATTGAAAGGGAAAACAGTGGTCCTTCCTCTCTGCGGCGGTAACATCGATATCGGCACTGTTGGCCGGGTAATCGATCGAGGTTTGGCCGCAGACGGCCGTCGTGCGCGGTTTACCGCGACTATAAGCGACAAACCGGGAGGACTTTCGCATTTCGCCGATTTAATTGCTCAAGAAGGGGCGAGCATCCTCGACATTACCCACGATCGAGCATTTGCCTCCGAAGATATCACGACAGTGACAGTCTATTGCGTGGTCGAGACTCGCGATCAGGCCCATATCGAGCAACTGCGCCAGCGGCTCAAAAAGGAGCAGTTCACGACGGCATGGCAGTGACGGGCACTCGAAAGATATCTGGCCCATTGGATTGAAAACTTCAGTTCGCAATGGATATCCGGTGATCACCCTCGAATAGGTCTTTCAATGGTGCAATGCTGCTGGCAATGAGAATTTGCCTGGTGATTTTATGTTTCGCTCTCGGTTCCACGCGTGGTTCCAGCGCAGAGACGAATTCCACCAAAACAAACTGGAGCGTTTTTTATTCACCTCGTGGCGGTTGCACGGAAGCTGTAGTCACTGCTCTTGCGCTGGCAAAAACGACAGTTTTGGTCCAGGCGTATTCCTTTACATCTGCTCCCATTGCGAAGGCCTTGGTCGATGCACATCGCCGCGGGGTGAGTGTGCAGGTCATCCTGGATAAAAGTCAGCGCACGGAAAAATATTCCTCAGCGACGTTCATCCGAAACTACGGAATCGCCTGTTACATCGATTCCCAGCACGCGATCGCGCATAACAAAGTTATGGTGATCGATGGAAAAACTGTGCTCACTGGATCTTTTAACTTCACGAAAGCCGCTGAAGAAAAGAATGCGGAGAATTTATTGGTACTTCAGGACGCGGAGCTCGCAATGAAATATACGCTCAACTGGGTGGCTCATCGCCAGCACTCGACTCTTTATGCCGGCGTTCCAGAGAAAAGCAGACCGAGGAAACGAAGCCGCACGGGACGTTAAAGCTGACTCTCGTCGAACTTTCAGCCCCCACCGGGAAGGGGCCAAAGATCGCCGGAGAATCAAGCCTTACCACGCTGTGACCCGGCCGACGAAATGACCGAGTGCCGCGAATATTGAGTTACCAGAGTCTCGCAGGTTTATTCGCACCGAAGCGCTTCGGTCGGGTCAACTCTTGAAGCACGGCGGGCGGGGAGATAGCACGCAAAGAATCCGGTTCCGCACAAGATGAACAGCACGCCGATAATAGTGATCGGATCCGAAGGTTTGATCCCAAAGAGAAGACTGGATAAAAAAGAGCTTAACGCAAACGTTCCGAACAGACCGACGAGCACTCCAACTCCGATCAGACGCATACCATTCGAAATGACTAATTGAAGGACGTCCCGGCGTTGGGCTCCGACCGCCAATCGTATTCCTATTTCGTGCGTCCGCTGTTGCACCAAATGCGCCAGCAGTCCGTAAATGCCGAGAACCGCCAACAATAACGCCAATCCTCCGAACAAGCCCAAAACCCAGGTGCGAAATCGCGGTTGCGCCACTGTTCCTGCCATGATCGATTCCATTGTCTCGAGTAGATCGATCGGGTGATCTTTATCAACGACAGAAACCTCGCGCCGGAGCGACTCCATCATGGAAGTAGGGTTGCCAGCGGTGCGGACCAGGATAGTTCCCGAATTGAAGTAAGCGGATTGTGCCAGGGGTGTGTACATCTGCGCGTTCAAAGGTGTGTTCAGACCTTGCTGCTTGAAATCTCGTACCACCCCGACGATT
>JAQGOX010000654.1 GCA_028293365.1 Verrucomicrobiales bacterium
TCGTTGCTCCGGAGGACCGTCCTGAAATGGCGGCCGATGTGCGGCATTTCAATGAAGTCGCGGTTTTCGAATCCTGGGACATGCTTTGCGGACGATTGCATCCAGAGCTCGGCGGAAGCCGTGAACATCTGGACATAGTGGGTATGAATTATTACTGGACGAATCAGTGGGAATTAGGGCGCGATGAATGCCCTCTCAGCGACGGAGATCCTCGTCGGGTTTCGTTGCGGGATCTGGTTAAGAGCGTTTCGCAACGCTACGGAGGAGACTTGCTGATTACGGAAACTGCACATGTGGACGATATGCGCCCCGTCTGGCTCCAATATGTCGCCGATGAAGCGGAAGCCCTCCTCGCCGAAAAAGTCCCTCTTCGCGGTGTGTGCCTATACCCAATTTTGGGAATGCCGGAATGGCACGATCAGGCTAAATGGACCGCTATGGGTTTATGGGACATCGTGCCGGATCAATTGGGCGCAAATCGTGAAGTCTGCACCCCCATGCTCGACGTTCTGCGCAAGGCTCAGCAGCTTGAATGCCTGCAACATGAGTACGCTGCGGCTTGAAGAGTAGATCGCCTTTGTGTGCGAAGTGGCATCCCTTGATTAGGAGATTGCCAGCGAGTTATTGCATTGCGATACTTGCCCTATGACCGCAGTTGCCAAACGCCCGGTTGCTGACATATTGACAGGGGCCTTTTCGGCGCGGTTTGAAGGAATTCTCACACGAAATACGGATGACTTCCTTAAATTGTTTCCTACTATGCGCACGAAGAGTCCTTTTGGAGAACAGAAGAATTTAGGTTTTGCATTACCAAGCGGAGCGAATCTCGAGAATGCGTCTATTCTAAATCTTCAAACCCTGCGGAGCCATCGGCATGGAACGGAGGCGGACACCAGATGCAGCAAAAATTGCATTACTAATGGCTGGGGCGATGCCAACAATCGGCGTTTCTCCAGCTCCGGCCGACGGCAAATCGGTGCGATTCACGAGGACCACTTCAATCTGCGGGCTGTCACTAAAACGCGGCAAGCGGTATTTGGCAAAATGCGGGTTTTTGATCTTTCCTTTTTCGAACTGAATCGCTTCAAACAACGCTCCGCCTATACCCATCATCAACGCCCCTTCAATTTGATTTTTGAGCTGGTCGGGATTCACGACGGCTCCACACTCAAATGCAACCACCGCGCGAGTAACCTTAACTGCTTCCCGATCGCGATCGAGAAACACTTCAGCGCAGGTCGCCAGATAGGAACCTTTTTCGGCGCCCAACGAGATACCGAAGCCATGATCTTTGGCCGGCGTTGATTTGCCCCAGCCAAAAGCCTTTGCGGCCGCCTCGAGCACGGCCCGAAGCCGCGGTTCCCGCAAATTCTTCATGCGAAAATCAAAAGGATCCAATTTCAATGCGGAGGCGAGTTCGTCCATATGCGACTCGCGGGCAAAATGATTCGCCGTCGCAGCCAACCCCCGATAAGACCCCTGCCGTAGCGGAGAATCCGCCGAATGGGACTCGATTTTCTGATGGGCAATCTCATAAGGAGTTCGAATACCCGAGCCGCCGGAGTTATAATTGTGAAATTCCCACGCAGTAATCACCCCATCTTTGCGGACTCCACTTTTGATCTCGATCACTCCTGCGGGACGAAAATAAGCCCAGGTGAATTCTTCCTCGCGCGTCCACACGAGTTTAACAGGTTTACCCACTGCCTTCGCGAGCCGGGCGGCCTCAATCGCTGCTTCGCCAGTATGTTTTCCACCGTAAGCGGAACCAGTATCCGGTGCGATGACCCGCACATTTTCTTCAGAAATTCCAAACGCTTTGGCTAAATCACTGCGAACGCCGAAAGGCCGTTGCGTTCCAGTCCAAACCTTAAGCTTTCCATTTTCCCAGTCAGCAAGGGCCGCGCGCGGTTCCAGAGGGGCATGCGCGATGTAGGCAATCGTGTATGTCTGCTCCAGTTTATGCTCGGCCTCTGCCAAGCCTGTTTCGACCGAACCTAAATTAAAACCGCCCCCTCCTTGCCGTGCCGTTTTCTTCAAATGCTCGAAGAGCTCCGCAGAACTAATTTGCGGTTGCGATGTCCACTCCGCGTGAATCGCCTCGAGCGCTCGAGTCGCCGTTTGCGAATTCGGCGCGGTGACGCCTATGAACATGCCGTCATGCACGACAGTGACACCTGGTATCGCATTCGCCGCTGCAGTGTCCACCGAAGTTGCAGAGGCGCCGAATGTGGGAGGGCGCAAAACCTTTCCGTAAAGCATACCGGGCAACTTCAAATCGGAAGTGTACTTGTGGCCACCTGTCACGCAGGCGCGTCCATTTACCTTTCGCACCGATGTGCCAGCAACCTTCCATCGCGAGGCCGGAACCAGATCAACCGCTGTCGCGGATCGAACCAACTGTCGCCCTCTGGCGAGATCCGCGTAGCTGACCGATTCCGTGGCATCTTTGCGAACGATTTTACCGTCCGCAGCCGATAGATCGCCGCGACCCGTTTTAAAATGGTCTACAGCAAGATCAACCAAAGCCTCGCGGGCAAGTGCGGAAATCATGCGTAATTGCGAACCCATATCCGGCGTCGAACGGCTTCCGAATGTTCCAGCGTCATATGGAGTCAGCGCTGTGTCCGCCATCGTCAAGCGAATCGAATCAACTGACACGTGCAACTCCTCCGCGACTGCCTGGGTTAACGAAGTCCGAACATTCTGTCCGACTTCGACTTTTCCTGTAAAAACTGAAACGATTCCGTCTTCGCCAATATGCAGCCATGCGCTGATATCCTGCGGGCGCTGATTGTTTCGGCCGCGAGACCGGCTTCCAGATTCCTGGCCGAAAACCTCGTCCGCGAGAAACAACGTGACCACGCCGCAACCGAGAATCTTGAAAAAATGTCGACGATCCAAATCGAAGCGATACGGTAGAGCCTCCCGAAGTTCGTACTGGTCAGGTTCGAAGGAATTTTCAGACTCACTGAAATTTCCGCTCATCTCCACAGATTCAATTGGCTCCCCTAAGTTCATGCAGCGCCAGTTTTCAACGTTTTCGCGGCATCCTTAATCGCGGCGATAATCCTTTGATAGGTGCCGCACCGGCAAATATTCCCGTTCATTCCGCGCACGATCTGAGCTTCGGAAGGATTCGGATTCTTTTGCAACAGCCCAACCGCTGAGAGAATCATTCCCGATGCGCAATAAGCACACTGCAGCGCTTCGTGATCGAGAAACGCCTGTTGCACCGGATGCAGATGCCCCTCCTTTTCCAGGCTTTCGATTGTAGCAATTTTTCGACCCTCGATTTCGCTAACGCTCGTAAGACACGAACGTGTGGGCACTCCATCGACTAAAACTGTGCAAGCGGAGCATTGGCCCTCTCCGCACCCATATTTGGCGCCGGTCAGATCAAGATCCTCTCGCAGAACACTGAGCAGCGTCCTCTCCCCTTCGGCATTGATTTCCTGAAGCCGGCCGTTGACGTGAATTTCTTTAACCGCGGACATGAAAAGAATTGGCTTGGCTACGAATATCAAATCATCGCGGAAAAATTGCAACCCGATGTTTCGGCGATTGTAATTTCCATACACGCATCTATGATCGAATAATCTCCGAAACAAATGGTCCAATAACGAAAAATCCATGAATCGTCTCATTTGCAACCTGCTCTTAACCTCCGCACTTGCCTCGGCGGTGAGCTTCGCCAAAGATCTCCACTACACCGTTGCCCCCCATTTCTTTGAGGAAAAGCCAGATAATCAACAACTGGGGCCGTGCCACGGCGGGGCGGTTATCGATAAGGCGGGAAACATTTACATCACCACCGATACCAAACGCGGTATCGTGGTATTTTCCCCGAACGGCAAATATCTGCGCGCATTCGGCCCCACTCGCATTCACGGTTTGGAACTGCGCAAGGAAAAGGGAGTGGAATACATTTATGGCGCCCGCCCTTCGGACCACGAAGTGGTGAAGATCAATCTTCAGGGCGATACCCAATGGACGATTCATTATCCGACCGAAGCTGGCATCTATAAAGACGAAAAGGGATTTAATCCCTGCGCGGTTACGGTCGGTCCAGACGGATCGATTTTCGTGGCCGATGGATATGGCGCCAATTACGTGCTTAAATTCGACAAAGATCGCAAGTTTGTAAAAGCGTTCGGCGGCCCGGGCGAAGCGGAAGGCAAATTCAAAACATGCCACGGAATCGCCCTGGACACTCGCCTGGGAAAACCCTTGCTCTTCGTCTGCAACCGAAACAATAACCGAGTCGAATATTGGGATCTGGACGGCAATTTCGTAAAAGTGATCCAGAAAGATCTTCGCATGCCCGCCGCAGTTTATATTCGCGGCAATTACGCGGTTCTTCCCGAACTTCAGGGTCGAGCCACCGTTCTGGACAAGGCCGGTAACATCGTAGCGCAGGTAGGCGATAATCCTAACGAGAAGCAACGTGCAAACTTTGGTTTGCCCCAGGACCAATGGAAAGATGGCATCTGCAACTCCCCTCACGGCGCCGCCATCGATAAAAAGGGTAATTTGATCGTCAGCGAATGGAGCCAGTTTGGCCACCTCCACAAGTTCGTTCAGACGAAGTAACGAAACACGCCGATCGACCTCTGACGGAGCGCGGGTCTGTGCGCCGAGCACTAACCCGCAGCAAGTTGAAAAAGAGAACGACACTTAATTTACGAGAACCGTCGGGGACTCCGATCGGGCAAAGTTCCTAAACAAATTGTGTTTCATCCCACACGCCGAGTAGTAAAGTTAGCTGATGACCGAACTGGAGCAGCAAATACTAAAGGGTTTAACTGACCTCGAAAACGCCGTGAGCCGGATGGCCACGGCGAACCCCAAGCCGGACTTGCTCCCAATCTTTGCCCGCATCGATACGCTGGCATCTCAACTTCCACCGGACGCTGATCCCTCGCTACTCCACTATTTACGCAAACGTAGCTACGAAAAGGCGCGTCTCTTTTTGCAGGAACGCCATTCGGAAATCAGCCGCGGCAATTGCGCGCACGATTAATGAGCGGCCATTTTGGTGTAGATACCATCGCGGCGATTTCGACGTCCCTGGGCGAAGCCGCTCTCGCAGTCGTCCGCATGTCTGGGCCGCGCGCTCTCGAAATCGCCGATGCCACATTCGTTCCAATAGGCAAGTCAGCCCCTCTTCCGTCCGCGTGCATAAGCCACACGATTCACTACGGCGAGATGCGGCAGGCAGGGCGGACGATTGACGAAGTCATGCTGGCGGTCTTCCGTGCACCACGAACGTTTACCCGCGAGGACATGGTCGAGATCACTTGTCACGGCGGAGTCTTGCCGACCAAAAAAGTCCTCGATACATTACTGTCTCACGGTGCACGTGTCGCGGAACCAGGTGAATTCAGCAAGCGCGCCTTCCTGAGCGGACGCATCGACCTCACTCAGGCAGAAGCAATCCTCGACCTTATCCACGCACGCAC
>JAQGOX010000659.1 GCA_028293365.1 Verrucomicrobiales bacterium
TCGTCGGTCTCGTCAAAAAGGTGCTCGTAAAGTTCCGTGCGGCTGATGACTTCTCCTTTGTGAAGCGCGAGGTATTCCAGGATTGCGTATTCGCGCGCTGTCAGCACAACCGGCTGTCCTGCACGGCTGACTGCGCGCGCGCGCGTATCGATTTGAATGTCGCCCAGATCAATTTGCGGTCGCGACTGTCCTGCAGTACGGCGAATTAATGCGCGAAGCCTGGCCAGCAGTTCCGTTAAATCGAATGGTTTGACTAGATAATCATCCGCTCCCGTATCAAGTCCGCGTACCCGATCTTTCGGCGCGTCTCGTGCAGTCAGCATCAAAACCGGAATCGGCTTCGTCTTGCGCAGGCGCTCCAGAACCTGCCAGCCATCCAGGCCCGGAAGCATGACATCCAGCACCAGAGCGTCGTAATTATAATTCTGGGCTTTGTAGAGCCCGTCGTCGCCGGTGCTGGCCGTGTCCACGGCATAGCCTTCCTCGCGCAACGCTTTCGCGAGATTGGCCAGCAGTCGTGGTTCATCTTCAGTCACCAGTATTCTCATGGGATATCTCTCGAACGTTTAACATGGCGGGTCACTCCATGCAGCGTTTTTAATACCCTACACGAGCGGAGATTAAGCTGCGATTAAGTATCACAGTCCGCTGAGAACAACCCGCCGGGTATTAAGGTGGGTGGGCTATTTTAAAGGGGCGAAGAGGGTCTCCAGGTCTTCCAGTTCGATCTTGAGACCGGCCTTGCTGCCGCTTTCTGAGAGCAAGCCTTCGACCAGTTCCCGTTTTCGCACTTGGAGTGTGGCGATTTTTTCTTCAACGGTGCCGACAGTGATCAGTTTGTAAACAAAGACCTGTTTGGCCTGTCCGATTCGATGCGCGCGATCGGTCGCTTGATTCTCTACAGCCGGGTTCCACCACGGATCGTAATGAATCACCGTATCAGCGGCGGTGAGATTCAAGCCTGTTCCGCCCGCTTTTAAACTAATCAGAAACAATGGGACTTTGCCTTCCTGGAACTCCTTTACCGGCGTCTCGCGATCGGAGGTGCTTCCGGTCAATTGGACATATTCAATTTTACTTTGTTTAAGACGCTCTTCGATAAGCGCGAGCATGCTGGTGAATTGGGAGAAAAGTAGTATGCGCCGGCCTTCGCTGATCATTTCGGGCAACAAATCCATCAGCAAATCGAGTTTGGCTGATTCAGTCACTTTTTTAGCGCTGGGAAGTTTGACGAGCCGGGGATCGCAACAAACCTGCCGCAGTTTCAGCAAAGCATCTAAAATAATGATGTGTGCGCGCGAGATTCCTTTTTTATCGACCTCGTCCTTCACCCGTTTATGCATTGCGAGCCGGATACTCTCGTATAAGTCCCTTTGGCTGCCCTCCAATTCGACATTCTGCACGATCTCGGTTTTTGGCGGCAGTTCTTTGAGGACATCTTCTTTGCGCCGGCGCAGGAGGAAAGGCTTTACGCGGCGGGCCAGGATTTCCCTGCGTTCGGTATCCTGAAACTTTTCGATCGGTCTTCGGAAGTGGCTGTTGAACTGCCGTTCGTTCCCCAGGAGCCCTGGCAAAAGAAAAGTGAATATGGACCAAAGTTCTCCAAGATGGTTTTCCATCGGAGTTCCCGTGAGACAAAGGCGATGTTTGGCTTTTAATTGCCCTGCGGTTTGCGCGTAAGTGGTCTTTGGATTCTTGATGTATTGAGCTTCATCCAGAATCACATAGTGAAAAGCGATTTTCAGCAACTCCTCGCGATCACGAGGTAAGAGCGCGTAAGAGGTGATCACGAGGTCGGCCGCCCCTGCTGCGGCGTATTGGGTCTTGCGTTCCAGTCCATGCAGGACGATCACCCGGAGCTCTGGTGCGAAACGCTCCGCTTCGCGTCGCCAGTTTGTCAGCACACTCGTAGGCGCAATGACGAGACTTGGTGTAGTCGCGCGGCCCGATTGTTTTTCGATGAGCAGATGCGCCAGTGTCTGAATGGTTTTGCCGAGCCCCATGTCATCGGCCAGAACTCCGCCGAGATCGTATTCACGCAGGAACTGGAGCCAGTTCAAACCCTCCTGCTGATATGGTCGCAGCGACGCGCTAAAATTCGCGGGCGGCGCAACCGGTTTGATCCCTTCGAAATTCCGCAGACGGTTCGAGAATTCGCGGAGCTCCGCGCTTCCGATCCAGCGCCAATGATTCTCATCTGAAGTAACGGAAAGCTCGGCGGCGCGGAGTTTCGGGATTTGCAGCTTTCCACCCTCATCGAGCGACTGTCCACCCATGAGTTCTCCAAGCACTCCGAAAATCGAACGTAGCCGATTGAGTGGAAAGAGGATGGAGCGACCGTCCGGGAGCGGCACCGGAATTGCGCTAATTCCAGAATCAGCCGCAAGCGATTCCTGTTTGAAACGGCCGGGATCTTTTTGGATCAGATCCACCAATATGGGGAGGAGATTGAGTTTTTCGCCTTCTACATGAACTCCAAGATCGACGGAAAACCAATCGTTCGCCGAAGTTGTGGAAGCGATGTCAAAATACCAATCCTGCGCGGAGGCCAGTCGGAATTCGAAAGTTGGGTCGAACGTTATTTTCCAGCCCTTCTTTTCCAGTTTATCCAACTCGGTTTGAAATTCGAACCAATCCTGGGTATCCTCATAGCTGAAATCATCTTTAGTGTGCCGTTCGTCTGGACGTCCCAGGTTATAGCCGGAGAAAATCAAACTGAGAGTTTCCAGGCCCATTTTTTCGAGCAAGCCAATGCAGCGGTTTTCGAAGTCGAGATTGCGGATGATGTGAATCAACTTTTCCGGCGTTTGAATCGTGTGGCTGGTTTTCGGTTCCGCGCAATGAAAGCGAACCTCGTTGTAAGCGAATTCCAACCGGGCGGCGTTGATTCGCTGGTGAGTCTTTGAATACCCGCCGTAGTAGGGGAGCGCAACGAATGAATACAGGCGCAAGTGTGGAACCGGAATCAGTTTGTCGAGATGTTCCACTTCAATCTTTACAGGAGCGGGTACACCCAGGCTTTGGAGCGGTAAAATTCTTGCTGCGACCGCATTCGCCTGATGAGGTTGCAGGGGAGGCGCGTCCAGCCATTCGCGCGCAAGGCTATTGGGCAGATCTGTCCGTAATGGGCCGCACGTTTTATTTGACTCATCCACGTAATATAACGGGGAGAGCGGCAGAATGATCGGTGCGGGCGGAGTCACCTCATAAGCGGGGCGCTGCAACCCCTTTTTATCATAGATCCATTTCGGGGTTGCGATCCGTTCCGGGCCGCTTGAGAGAGCTGAGTCTTTAGCGGGCAGATTGTAATAGCAATGGCCTGTCGCCAGAAGTTCATTAAGGAGTGTGCCGGATTGCGAGCCTTGCAGCCAGACATCATAACCGTATCCCGTTTGAATCAACAGTAGCTTCCGAATGAGCGCGATGTCCTGCTCGGAAATATCATGTGGTGTTTCGACACAATTGGGAAGATAGACCGGGTGATACAAAGATTTGCCTTTGGGCACAAATGCATCCACGCGAACTTTGCGTTGCACCAGTTTCAAACAAAAATGAACTCGCGTTTCTCGAGGTGTGCTGTTTTGGACGACGGCGGCCTTCTGCAATTTAGCCAGCCAGCGCTCGATGATCGGCTCCAGCACAATCTCCCTGGATTTGGGCACTTCCGTTTTTGCTGGTACGGGTTGACGCGGCGTGGGTTGGGGAGTATTAGCGCCCTCCGGGATTAATCCGACCTTGGCTGGATCGAAAGCGGCATAGATCGCCGCGACCACATGTTTGCAGCCCCAGGCCATGGGGCAGGTACAACGGCTCGAAATTTCAAATCCAGTTGGGGTAATGAGAAGGGTCGCCTGAACCCCGTAGCTGAAATCGCACGTGATGCTGGCCGATAACTGAATCTCACAAAACGAACTGGAATTCTCTTTTCGTTCAGCTCGAACGGTGCGCACACAGCCGGTCTTGTAACAGTCCAGGCCGCGCTCCACAGTTTCAGGTCGAAACGCGTTCGTCAGCTT
>JAQGOX010000959.1 GCA_028293365.1 Verrucomicrobiales bacterium
CTCGAACCGTGCCAGTCGCTGGCCGGAGCTGATAAAGAAACCGGCGAGCGCATAGTAGTCGCGTTGGGAAATCGCGTCGAACTTGTGGTCATGGCAGCGGGCACAGGAAACCGTTAGTCCGAGAAACATTTTTGTCATCACGTCAATGCGGTTGTCGATCCGATCGTTTTCATCCTGCCGGGTGTCCACCGGCGCATGAATTTCCTCGCCAAGAAAAGCCCAACCGGTCCCTAGAATCGATTCGTTGAACCCGCGTTCCAAATGTCGTCGCGGCTTCGATAGCAGGTCGCCGGCGATATGCTCGCGGACGAACGCATCATACGGCACGTCAGCGTTGAATGCTCGAATCACGTAATCGCGATATTCATAGGCATTGGGGATGATGAAATCTCCCTCGTGCCCCCGGGATTCCGCGTAACGCACCAAATCCAGCCAATGCCGCGCCCAGCGTTCCCCGAACTGCGGCGACGCCAGCAATTTATCCACCACCCACTCCCGCGCTTCCGGCGAGCCATCGTTTAAAAACGCCGCGAGTTCCTCCGGAGACGGAGGCAACCCAATCAGCGCGAAGTAAACCCGGCGCAACCAGATTTCCGGTGCGGCGGGCGGCGCCGGTTGCAGACCCTCTTTTTCGAGTCGGGCGAGGATGAAGCGATCCACGGCGCCGAGCGGCCAGCGGGTATCTTTTACGAGCGGCGCCTCCTGGCGCTGCGGAGTCTGCCAAATCCACTGCAGTCGCCGTTTGCGTTCAGTGAGATCGAAGCCTTTGGGTTCCCCTGGTGCGGCGGCGATCGTTTCATCATCCGGCCAGTTAGCGCCCTCGCGAATCCAGCGCTCGAAATCGCCAATGACCGAATCCTGCAGTTTCGGTTTCTTGGGCGGCATGGCGAGATCAGGGTCACGATGCGCAAGAGCGGTGATCAGCAGGCTGGCTTCTGGTTTGTCAGGCACAATGGCTGGCCCCGACTCGCCTCCCTTCAGCAACAAAACCCGACTGTCTGTGCGCAACCCTCCTTTGACCTTCTGGCTCGAAGCGCTATGACACTCGTAACAATGCTCCACAAGTACCGGACGAATTCGCTTTTCAAAAAACTCAATCTCCGGCTTCACCTCCGCCCCGTGCAGGTCCAATAGCATTGCAGCCGATAAAACGACCCAAACTGCCGGATTAAGGATGATGCGCGCCCAATTCATTCGTTACTCACCGCTTTCTATTACAGCGTGTTATCTCTTGATGCGAGGCGAATTCGATTTGGGTTAATGAAACGAAATCGCGCTTTTGTCGCCGAGACAAACCGCCGCAACTCTTCAGAGGTAGGACTCGCGACCTGTTCAAGCGGTCGTGACGGGAGCCACTTTGCGGGGATTAAGCGATTTCGATTCTCAAACTCGCATTCCAGAGAGATTGCAAAGCGAGGAGGTCTACATTAGCTTCATTCCAATGAGAATAGTGAGCGAACGAGTTGACACAGCATGGCGGAAGTCGCGCCTGGCTGCGCGTCTCCTGCTTCGCCAGGAATCCCGCCCTCTCCGTCCGCGCGAAAAGTTACTCGCGCTCCGGTTAAGCCAGGACGCCGAAGTAACCAACCGTCTCATCCAACAGGCGCTTTACTTTCTCGGCATCGGTTCGCGCAAACATGCCTTCGATAAAAAACTGGTGGACGGGAAAAATTGACTGGGCAACGCCGGCAGGACGGTTGCTTGAGAAATTTTTGGCGGCTCTGCCGCAAGATCGGACGTTTCACCTGACACTTTACGGCTCCGCTCCGCTGCAGCTTACAGTTGACCGTCAGTTGATGAGTGGCGATGTCGATCTGTTTTCTGACGATGATGATGATTTGGCAGAGTTGATTGCGGCCGCGAAACTGGACAAAACGCAGGGCGGATTTTATCTTGAGCCGGGGTTCGAGCTCAGCTTTCGAACCAGCCCGCGGTGGCGCCAGCGGGCCGTGAAGGTTCAACGAGGCAACGTCACCCTCAATATCCCTCATCCAATCGACATCCTAATTGGAAAGTTGGATCGTCTGGATGCGAAGGATCTGAAAGCGTTCGAACGGGTGATTGAGGTCAGTGGTCATCCCTCCGAAGATGACCTGCGGAGGGAACTCCAAAACGCAGTGGACTTATTTCGGCCCGCCTTCGATGATGATTCGCCGAATCGATTTCCGGATAACACGCGTCGTTTGTGGCACGAAATCTACCACAAAGAAATTGATATCCGGCGCGAAATTATCGAGCCCGCGATGGCCCGCAGAAAAAAAGGTTACGGCGAGTCACCGCCAGATTATAAGCGATCACTAGGAGAATAGGTCAGGTGTCTGCGACTCCGTGACACCGGAGGAAAACTATCAATCGTGTAATCGGTCGCTTTGACGCTGGCGTCCCGTGTCAATTCCGTGCCAGAGTCAATTCTTACATATGATCATTCGTTCGGTAATTCACAGGAGTGTCCGGAGCGCCTCATTCCGGCCAAAGCAAAGTGCGAACTGCTTACGCTCGCTCGCCTTTGCTCGTCATTTCTATTTCGTTTGTCTGGCGTTAAATTTTCTGCGTGCGACTTGTTCTGCCGCCGAAAGTTCCACCGCCGATCTGGACCCGCGCTGGATGATGGAGCGATACCGGGAGCAAGGAGCTGCCGCTAAATTATCTGGCGTGTTCACCGGATTTCGCTTCACCGATAAATCACCCTCATCAGGGATACAGTTTGAGGATATCCGGGTTGATGACTCGTTAAAACACTTCAAACCGTCCCACTATGATCATGGGTGCGGAGTGGCCGTGGCGGACGTGGACGGTGATGGCAAGTTGGACATTTATTTCGTGACCGCCCTCGGTACGAATGCTCTTTATCGCAATCTGGGTGGCGGTAAATTCGAGGATATTACAGCCGCGGCTGGAGTAGGCCTGCCCAACCAGATGTCGGTTTCCTGTTCCTTTGCAGATATCGATAACGATGGCGATCCTGATCTTTTCGTGACCACGACGCGGTTCGGAAATCATCTGTTCGAAAACCTGGGAGGCGGGAAGTTTCGAGACATTACCGAAAAGGCCGGCGTGGCTTATATCGGCCATTCCTCTTCGGTAACATTTTTCGATTTTGACAACGATGGGCTTCTCGACATTTTCCTCTGCAACACTGGCAAGTTCACGACTGACGAGAAGGGGCCGGGTGGCTTTTATCGCTCTGTAAAAGACGCTTTCAAAGGCCACCTTTATCCGGAGCGAACGGAGTACAGCCTGCTTTACAAGAACGAGGGGAATCTCAAATTTCGAGAAGTTTCCCGGGAACTTGGCCTCGTGAACGGCAGTTGGAGCGGCGAGGCAGCCATCGTTGATTTTAATGGCGATCATTACCCCGATCTCTACATCGTCAACATGCAGGGCGACAATCACTACTTTGAAAATCAGCAGGGCAGAGGATTCAAGGACAAAACCCCGCTCCTATTTCCGAAAACACCGTGGGGTGCGATGGGCGTCGTATCGTTCGACTACAATCTCGATGGGTTGCTGGACCTGTTCGTCACCGATATGCACTCGGACATGACTACACTTCAAACCAAGGTGGGGCAGCGCAATTTGGGAACGAGCTTCGTGAAACAAAAAAGCGATGCCTGGTGCTCCCAGGAATACACAGAGGCTGTCCTGCAGGGATCGAGCAACAATATCTTTGGCAATGCTTTTTACGAAAATAAAGGCAACGGAAAATTCGAGGAGGTTTCGGATAAAATCGGCGTGGAAACCTATTGGCCGTGGGGCCCCAGCGTGGCCGACTTCAATGCGGACGGTTATGAGGACATCTTTGTCACTGCCGGAATGGGTTATCCTTATCGTTACGGTGCCAATTCGCTGCTAATAAACGATGCTGGCCGACGGTTTTTTGACGCGGAATTCCTCCTTCACGTGGAACCACGGCGCGGTAATTATAAACTCGCTTTCACCCTGAACTGCGATGGCGAGGACCGGAATGACCCCCGTTGCCAGGGCAAGTCCGGAAATGTTGAGATTTTCGGTGCTCTCGCAAGTCGCTCCTCAGTGGTTTTTGACCTCGACGACGATGGTGATCTGGACATAGTTACAAGCGAAAACTCCTACCATCCTCAGGTTTTGATCAGCAACCTGGCTGAAACCAAAACCATTCATTTCCTCAAATTGAAACTTGTCGGCACCACTTCCAATCGCGATGCCCTGGGCGCTCTCGTTCGAGTTCACGCGGGAGGGAAAATTCAAACCCGCTTGAATCACGGAAAGTCAGGGTATCTCTCGCAAAGCAGCATGCCCCTTTACTTTGGACTTGGTTCGGCGACCGAAGTTGAGCAGATCGAAATAACCTGGCCTTCAGGAAAAAAGGATACGATTTCCCCACCCATCGCGCTCAATGGACTTCTGACCATTCGCGAAAGTCGATAAGGCCTCCGGAGCGCGCCCCTCTCTTCGGAGGTACCGATCGTAGCGCCGCCGGGCGGCGAAAACTCTTGCCTCCGACTGAGAGCGGAGTAGGGTCTGCCTAACCCCTGAACCCAAAGGAACTGTGAAAATACCATGTATCCTACCGCCAGGGCACTCGGCCAGGCGGAGCGGCTTCACCTTAATTGAGCTGCTAGTTGTCATCGCTATCATTGCCATTTTGGCGGGCATGTTATTACCCGCTCTCTCAAAAGCTAAAAGTAAAAGTCAGGGCGTGCGCTGCATGAGCAACGCCAAACAACTGCAATTGGCCGCCATGCTTTATGCCGGCGATAACAACGAAAGGCTGGTTCCAAACACCTTTGATAACACCTCCTGGA